>JACRCT010000316.1 GCA_016218885.1 Deltaproteobacteria bacterium
ACCGCTCCCTCCTCGCGGACCACGCTCTCACCGTGAAGCTCTCCGAGGATGAGATCTGGGTGCAGGGCGACCCGACGCGGCTAGCCCAGGTGGTCGGCAACCTCCTCAACAACGCGGCGAAGTACACCCCCAAGGGTGGGCGGGTGACGATCTCGCTGGGCAGCGCCGAGGGGCAGGCAGTGCTAGAGGTCGCGGACACGGGGATCGGAATCGGCCCCGAGGCACTCCCGAGGATCTTCCAGCCCTTCGCACAGGCGACTCGCTCGCTCGATCGGAGCCGGGGTGGCTTGGGGCTCGGGCTCGCCCTCGTGAAGGGCATCCTCGAGCTGCACGGCGGCGAGGTGCACGCCCGAAGCCCTGGCGAAGGGAAAGGGGCGTGCTTCACCGTCACGCTCCCGATCGACCGGCATGAAGGCGCCGAGGCGAAGCCGGAGGCTCCCTCGCCCAGGCAGCAAGGCACGGGCAGGCGCGTGCTGGTCATCGAGGACAATCGGGACGCTGCCGACAGCCTGGGCCAGGTGTTGGAGATCGCCGGCTACCAGGTTGCGATCGCGTACGACGGCAAGGCAGGGCTTGAGAGGGCCCGCCTGTTCCACCCGGAGATCGTCCTGTGCGACATCGGGCTTCCCGACGGGATGGACGGCTATGCCGTGGCGCGCGCCTTCCGCCAGGACGCGGCGCTGGCCTCCACCCATCTGGTGGCCCTCACCGGCTACGCGCAGCACGAGGACCAGCTCCGGGCCCAGGAGGCGGGCTTCGACTTCCACCTCGCCAAACCGCCCGACCTGGATGCCCTCCTGGGGCTGATCGAGCGCGCTCTCTCCGCCGGCGGATAGGCAGGCCCTGCTCGACAGAAGCCTGGACAATCAACGGCTTGGCTCTTCTAAACGTTTGGAAGTCTGGCGGCTCAGCCGCCAGGGCTCGAGATGCGCCGCGCCCGCGGCCAGTCGAGCCGCGGGCGCTGCAGAGCTGCACATGGGGGCGTGATCTACGGCGTGTTCAGGTCGACCACCTGGACCCCGTAGTAGCCGCTGGGCAGGAACGCCTTGTTGCCGTGCACGACCACGTCCTGGACCCAGCCGTAGGTCCGGAAGAACTGGTCGAAGGTCGGCTGGCTCGGGTCGTCGATACGGAAGGCGAATACTCCGGCGCCCCCGACCACGAACGCCCGGCCTCCAGCAACCCGGCGCAGCCAGCCCCAGGAGTCCGGCACCTGGACCTGACCGGCGCGGTGGATGTTCTGGGGGGTGCTCAGGTCATAGGTCACCAGGTCGCTGCGGCTGCGGTAGGCGGTGCTGCCGTTGACGCTCTCCTGCCAGCTGCTGCTCACCACGCCGAAAGCGGTGTCGCCCACCACCTCGACGCCATTCAGGTAGCCGTCGACCTCGGTGCTGCTCTGCAGGTACGCCACGCCGTCGTAGAGCTCGAGCGCGTGGAGCGTGGTGCGGCTCTTCTGGTTGACCGCGTCCCACCAGCTCTCGAGGGTGAAGACGTAGGGGCCGCTCGGGCTGGTGCCGACCAGCCATCCCGGAATGCTGACGGGAGCCCGGGCCATCGGGTGGTCGAGGTCGGTGAGGTCGATCTGGCGCAGGTGGTAGCGGGCGTACCACTGCTGCCCGTGCTGGACGGAATCGTAGGCGCTCATCAGCAGGCTGTTGCCTTGCGCCCTAAGGCCCCAGGCCCAGCGCATGTCGTCGAGCACCACGGTGGACGCCAGGCGCGGCTGGTCGGGGTCGCTCAGGTCGACGAGGTAGATGCGGTGGGCCCAGTCGCCGCCATCGCGCCCGCTGCAGCCGTAGCAGTCGTACCAGCCGTAGTCGTAGGCGTAGTGGTGGAAGGCGAGAGTGCTGCCGTTGACCTGCACCACCTCGTCCCCGTAGCCCCAGTACCAGTAGCCGTAGCTGCCCCAGATCGCCTCTGGCAGCGTCATCGAGCCGCGCTCGACCGGCGCGGCGGGGTTGGTCAGGTCGACCACCTTGATGCGGGTGACCGAGCTGGCCGAGGTCGTCGAGGTGGCGGGGGTCTGCTCGACGCTGGTGATGTAGGCGAGCTGGCCGTTCTGGAAGAGCCGGCCGTAGGGGGCGGGGACGTGGATGCTCGCCACCGGGGAGGCGGTGTCAGGGTCGTCGATGGGGGTGATGGTGAGGCTGGTGTCGCCCCGGTACCAGTCGCCCCCGAGCTGCGCGGTATGGGTGCCGTTGAGGACCGCGAAGTCGAGCACGTTGCGCGCCAGCTCCAACCGGCCCCGCAGCTGCGGCTGGTCGCGGTCGGCGATGTCCATGACCTGGAACACCTCGCTGGAGAGCGTCAGCACGGTGTCGACGCCGTGCACGACTCCGCGCTCGACCCAGCCGGCGTTGCCGATGACGCCCCTCTTGGCCAGTCGGTCGGGGAAGAAGTCGATGAGCTGCACCCCGCCCAGGTGCCGCCAGGTCTGCGGGTCCCACGAGGAGAAGGGGAAGACGATCAGGTTCGCCTCGGGGAGGATGCGGAAGACCTTGGCGAAGTCGTCGTTCTCGGCCGGCACCCAGCCCCACGCGCCGTCGATGGTCACCCGGCTCAGCAGCGCGGGCTGTTGGGTGGAGACGTCGATCAGCGAGACCGCCAGCGACCACTGGGTCTGGCCGTTGGGGCCTACCACCTCGTCATGGCCCAGCGCGACCAC
>JACRCT010000317.1 GCA_016218885.1 Deltaproteobacteria bacterium
CGAGCAGGCCGAGGAGCGCGTCGAGCTTCTTCTGCGCGGTGGGCGGGCCGACCACTCGGTCCGCGACCCAGTCCTTGAGCTTCAGCAGCGGCGGGCGGGTCTGCTCCCAGCGCTGTTGGAGCCGGGTCTGCTCCACCAGCTGCAGGAGGTTGTCATGGGCAAGCACCGTCTCCTGGGCGCTGCGGGTGGGGGCCTCGGCGTCCCGGGGGACCGATCGCCGAGGGTTGCTCAACGAGGTGAGCACCTCGTTGCGCGAGGCCAGCATCAGCACCTCGACGTGCCAGGTGCGTGGCAGCGCCACCAGGCTGAGCGCCGCCGCCGCGAGGACGACGGCCGCCGCCGCGCTCGCGAGCAGCCCGTGGCGTCGGAGCGAGCCCAGCGCATAGGAGGTCCACTCCCGCAGCTGCTTGCCATCGAGGAGCTCCCCGCCGTCGGGCTCGGAGGGCAGCAGGTGCTGGCGTGCCGGCTCCATCAGCAGGTCGGGCCTCCAGGCCGCGTGGAGCCGATGCCTGCCGAGTCCGGGGCGAGGTGCCGTTCGTGGGAAGCCATTCCCTCTCCTTTCACCGTCACAGGTGCGGATAGACGATGGTCAGCGCGAGCAGGTAGAGCAGGTTGAACCCCACGGTGTAGGCCACCGTCCGCCGCAGCCCCCGCCCCGCGTCAGAGCTGCCCGCGGCGAGAGTGGGCAGCACGACGTGCGCGAAGAGTATGGAGACGAGGATCGCCTTGGCCATTGCCCGTCCTCCGCCCGCACCGTGACCGCCCTCCAGACTGCGGCCGTGGTGAGGCCGGGCGAAATTCCCCAACCGGGCGCGCCGCGGGGCGTGCCACCGCCGGGGGAGCCTGTTCTCGCCACAGCCGGTCTCATCGCAGCCTGCCCAAGGACACCAGCTTCCTGAGCGCAGCCAGCTCTCGAAGGTCGACGGCCCCCAATACGACGGCCAGGACCACGTAGGCCAGCGCGTCGGCCAGGAGCCGATAGGGGTCAGGGACCACGAGTGCGCGGTCGAGGAGCACCACCCCTACGCAGCTCACCCCGGCGGCGAACAGCCGCTGGAGCGTGGTGCGATCGAAGCTCTTGCGCCCCACGGCGAGGAGCATGGCTGCGGCGATCACCGCCTCGCTGAGCACCGTGGCGAGCGCACAGCCGGTCGCTCCGCCGCCCGGCCCCAATCGCGAGTAGGCGGCCGGGACGATGACCACCACCAGCAGGGCGGTCCACACCGCCCCGGCGACCGAGATCAGCGTGACCGTCCAGCTTCGATTGAGCAGCACCAGCGCGATCGCCGCCAGGCTCGCCAGGTAAGTCAGCACGAAGGTCGGCACCAGCAGTTGCACGCTGCGGGTCGCCGGCACGAAGGCGTCTCCGAACAGGACCTTCACGAGAGCCCCCGCCCCCAGGGTCATCAGCAGCGACAGGGGGATGATCGCGCTGAGCACCAGCATGATGGCCCGGCGCACGGCGCTCATCAGCTCGTCCAGCGATCGAGCCGCCAGGCGCGAGAGCGTCGGCATCAGGACCCAGCTCAGCATCGGCGTGAGGATGAGCGCGATGTTCGACAGGTTGCTCGCAGCACCGTACCAGCCGAGCTCGCGGTCGTCGGCCACCAGGAACGAGAGCAGCGTCACCCCGACCTTGGCGGTGGCCGTCTGGGCAAAGGCCGCGACGTAGAAAGGCATGCTCGCCGCCAGCACCGCTCCTGCTGAGCGCAGCCTCGGCCGCCAGCTCAGCTGCAGGTGCTTGTGCGCCAAGAAGGTGAGCAGAAGCATCTTGATGAGCTCGGAGCCCAGGTAGGCGGCGGCGACGCCCAGCACGCCCAGCCCCGCGAAGACGCTGCCCAGGATCCCCGCGCCCCACAGCAGCTTGGCGAGCACCGAGGCCACCGAGAGGCCGCCGACGTCGCCCTTGGCGTGCAGCAGCGCGGCGAGGCTGTTGTTGAAGGTGAAGCACAGCTGCATCCCCGCAAAGAGGTAGACCAGCTGCCGCACCTGGACCGGCTTCCGGGTCCACTCGAGGATGAACACCACCGCCCCGATGAGCAGCAGCGAGGCGGCCAGGCGCACGTAGCTGACGCCGGCGAAGAACTCTCTGGCGCACTCGGGACGGACCGGCACCTCCTTGCGAATGTACGAGTCCAGGCCGAAGCCCAGCGCCACGAAGACCAGGGCGGTGAAGGAGTCGGCGAAGTTCATGGGCCCGAACTGCTCGGGCCCCAACCAGCGCGGCAGCAGGAAGCGCACCGCCAGCGCGACGGCCCAGGTGATCAGCAGCGAGCTGCCGAGCTTGAGCGAGTTGCGCAGCGCCCGCCGCGCCTCGTGGCCGTGCTCCGGCTCGAGCCTGGGCGCCGCCTCGGCGGCCAGGGCCGCGGGCCGGAGCGAGCCCATCAGCTCGCCCCCGTGCCGCTGAGCACCACCGGGAGCGTGCGCACCAGCAGCCGCAGATCCTCGCGCAGGCTCCAGTGGTCGATGTAGCGCATGTCGAGGTACATCCACTGCTCGAAGCTGATCCGGTTGCGGCCGCTGACCTGCCACAGGCAGGTCAGCCCCGGACGCACCGAGAGCCGGCGCCGCTGCCAGGCCTGGTACTTGGCCACCTCGCTGGGTAGCGGCGGGCGCGGCCCGACCAGGCTCATCTCACCGCGCAGAACGTTCAAGAGCTGCGGCAGCTCGTCGATGCTGTGCTTGCGCAGGAAGCGGCCCAGCGGCGTGACCCGAGGATCTCGGCGGATCTTGAAGACCGGGCCGTCCAGCTCGTTGTGCGCGGCAAGGCTCAGGCGCTTCTGCTCGGCGTCGGCGACCATCGAGCGGAACTTGAGCATCCGGAAGGGGCGGCCGTGCAGCCCGACCCGGACCTGCCCGAAGAACACCGGCCCCCGCGAGGTGAGCTTGATCAGCGCCGCCACCACCAGCAGGCCCGGCAGCAGCAGACCCAATGCCGTCGCCGAAACGACGATGTCCAGCATCCTCTTGAGCGCCATCTGCACCGGCTTGGCGTGCAGGCCGAGGTAGTGGACGTAGCCATCGCCGAGCCCGCGCGGGTCGAGCGGCTGCGCGCGATCGAGGCGCAGGGTGTGCACCGGCAGCGCGAAGGGAACGCCGAAGACCTCGCAGGTCTTCACCGCGCGCTGGATCTCCACTTCGTCGCGCGCCAGGTCGCCGGCGATGATCACCTCGTCGGCGGGGTAAGAGGCAAGGACCTGGGCGAGCGTCTCGCTCGGCCCGAGCCAGGAGGCGGTCAGCGAGCTCGGTACCGCCTCGCGGCTGAAGGAGAGGTAGCCGACCACGCGGCGCGGCGCGCGGGCTGCTCCCAGCTGCTCGGCGCTCGCCCGCCCGAGCGGCCCGGTCCCGATGATCAGCACCTCCTCGGGGGCAGGGTCGCCGCGCGGGCGCAGGCGGGAGAGGGCCAGCCGCACCATCACCAGCGGAGGAAAGGCGAAGAGCAGCAGGCGACCCGGCGGGATGGGGGCGAGCTCCGGGCCGAGCAATCCGAGCAGCGACGCGAGGGCGGCGATGGCAGCGACGAGGACGGCGACCATCGCCACCTCATCGAGCGCCCGGCGATCCCTCCACAGGTCGTAGTGGCGAAGCGCCACCGCGATCACCATCCAGGCCAGCCCCAGGGCGAGCGTCTCCCACAGGAAGGCGGTGCGGACCGGTGCCCAGGCTCCGCGCGTGGACGCGGCCCAGGCCGACGCCGCGCTCAGGATCACGAGGTCGAGCAGCAGGTTCATCTTGGTGCGGTAGCCTGGCGCGACTTTTCCGAGCACGAAGGTCATCGACCGCTCTCTCCCCAAGCCCGCCCCGCCCCGACCAACACCCGCGCCCGCGGAGGGTCGGCGCGCACCCCTCGCTCCGACGGCACCACCGACCCCGTCGTCTCCTGGCTGGAAGCCTCGCTACTCCGCCGGATCCGTTTTGGTATGAGACAAGTAGGAATCCGGCCGCGGCTCCGACAAGCGTGCAACGGGGTGGATGCCGAGGCTCAACGGCCTGGGCCCTCGCACCTCGGCCGCAGAAGGGCCGGACGCACCGAGCGCGCGCTGCGCTGCCCGGCGAACCCCTTCCTCGGTAGCAGCGCCGCGCTGATGCCTCGCGGGCGCGGATGAACTGTCCCGAGCCTTGCGTTGTACGACACCCGACAGAAGAGGAGCGAGGGCCTCTGTGCGCCTCTCCACGGGGCCAGGCCCTCGCAGGCCGCGCAGCCCTCTGGCCGACTCACCGCTCGGTCGGGTCAGGAACCTCACTAGGAGCGTACATGACCAAGATCCTTTCCATCGCCCTGGGAATCACCGCCGTGATGGCGGGCTGCGTACCCGGAGGACTCGCAGAAGCCCCACCCCCGGGCACCTTTGGCGCCGCACCCGTCGACCCCAACGTCGATGTCCCTGCGCCCAGCCAGGGCGGGCTCGAGCCCGACGAGCCCGGGCCCTCGGACGTGCTCTTCTCCATCGACGCCACCCGGAGCGCGCACCCGATCTCGCCCTATGTCTACGGCGTCAACTCGACCAACCCCGCCGACCCGGCCGCCAAGGCGCGCCACCTGCCCTTCATCCGCGTGGGCGGCAACCGCCTGACCGCCTTCGACTGGGAGAACAACGCCTCGAACGCGGGGGTGGACTGGAACCACCAGAGCGACGCCCTGCTGGGCGCAAGCGACGCGCCGGGCGAATCCGCGCATGAATGGGTCTCGGCAGCACACGCGGCCGACGCCTCGGTGCTGATGACCCTGCCCATGGCCGGCTACGTCGCCGCCGACAAGGGCCCCGCCGGGGACGTGAACCAGACGCCGGATTACCTGACCTCGCGCTTCCACCAGACCGCGCCACGCAAGGGCAGCGCCTTCGCCTACCCTCCCGACAAATCCGACGGGCAGGTGTACCAGGACGAGTTCGTCGCCTGGCTCGAGCAGCAGTTCCCCGAGGCGCGCGCCGACTCGACCCGGACGATCTTCTACTCCCTCGACAACGAGCCCGACCTGTGGAGCGAGACCCACCCGCGCATTCACGAGAGCCCGGTGACCTACGCCCAGCTCGGCGACAAGAGCAAGGCGCTCGCGGCCGCGGTCAAGGACGTCGCTCCCGAGGCGCTGGTGTTCGGGCCGGCGAGCTACGGCTGGGCAGGCTACCTGAACCTCCAGAACGCCTCCGATGCGGGTGGCCGCGACTTCCTCGACTGGTACCTCGACGAGATGCGCGCTGCCGAGCGCTCGGGTGGCCAGCGGCTGCTCGACGTGCTGGACCTGCACTGGTACCCGGAAGCACAGGGAGGCGGCCAGCGCGTCACCAGCGCCAGCGCCGACCCGGCCGTCGCCGCGGCGCGCGTTCAGGCCCCGCGCTCCTTGTGGGACCCCTCCTACACCGAGACCAGCTGGATCGGTCAGCTCGCCGGCCCGATTCGCCTCATCCCCAGGATGCGCGAGAAGATCTCCTCCCACTACCCGGGCACGGGCCTGGCCATCACCGAGTACAACTACGGCGGTGGGGGTGACATCTCGGGCGGGCTGGCCCAAGCCGACGCTCTGGGGGTCTTCGGCCGCGAGCGCCTCTTCGCCGCCTCTCTCTGGGAGTTGGCGGCTGACCAGCAATTCATCTACGGGGCCCTCGCCATGTTCCGCAACTACGACGGCCAGGGCGCTCACTTTGGCGACCTGTCGATCGAGGCAGGCACCTCGAGCAACGACCAGTCCTCGGTCTACGCCAGCGTAGACTCCAGCGACCCGACCAAGATGGTGGTGGTGGCCATCAACAAGACCACCGCTCCCCTCAGCGCCGCCTTCCAAATCAAGTCCGGGCACGAGTATCGCTCGGCGGCGGTCTACTCACTCACCTCGACTTCGCCCCAACCCCAGCCTCAGAGCGGCCTCTCCATCACCGGACACAACGCCTTCGTGCTCTCGCTCCCGGCGATGAGCGTCATCACGCTGGAGCTGGGCTGATCTCCTCGGGGGGCGCTCGCGCCCCCCCTGTAGCGCGTGCTGGTTCTCGTGGCGAACCACGTCCTGAATCTCGGGGGGGAAACATCGAGGATCCTCTTCCTGGGTCCCCGACGAAGCCTTGGAAGCTGTCGACGCGGTTGCCGAGCTTGGCTGCAATCCGGAGCGCACCGGAGGAGCA
>JACRCT010000298.1 GCA_016218885.1 Deltaproteobacteria bacterium
ACCCCCGTCGGAGCAGTCCCCGAGCGCGACGAGGGCGTCTCCACCGAAACCCGGACCCTCACCCCGGGCGCGCTGTTCGTCGCGCTCAAGGGAGAGACCTTCGACGCCCACGACCTGCTCGAGAAGGCGCAGGCGGCCGGCGCCGCAGCGGCGGTGGTGCGCAAGGGCGCCCGCGCCGGCCTGCCGCTCATCGAGGTCGAGGACACGCTGGTCGCGCTCGGGCGCCTCTCCCGCTTCCACCGCCGGCGCTTCTCCATCCCGGTGGGGGCGATCACCGGCTCGAACGGCAAGACGACGACCAAGGAGATGATCGGCGCCATCCTGGCGGCGCGCGGGCCGGCGCTGAAGACCGAGGGCAACCTCAACAACGAGGTCGGCGTCCCGCTCACGCTGCTGCGGCTCACCAAGGCGCACACCAGCGCGATCGTCGAGATGGGCATGAACCACCCTGGCGAGCTCGCCCGCTTGTCGGCCATCGCCGAGCCGCACGTCGCCGAGATCACCCTCGTCGCTCCTGCCCACCTCGAGGGCCTGGGGACGGTCGAGGCGGTGGCCAAGGCCAAGGGGGAGATCTACGGCGGGCTGGCGCAGGACGGGCTGGCCATCGCCAATGGCGACGACCTGCTCGTGCGCGCCCAGGCTGCATCGAGCGGCCGCCAGGTGATGCTCTTCGGCAAGTGCCACGACGCCGACGTGCGCCTGGCAGAGGTGGTCTCCCACGACGCGAGCGGGCTGGCGGTCCGCATCGGCTGGCAGGGCCGTCAGCACCTGGTGCGCCTCAAGTTCGTGGGCGAGCACAACGCCGTCAACGCCTGCGGCGCCTTCGCCCTGGGGGTCGCTCTCGGCTGCACGCCGGAGCAGTGCGTGGCCGGGCTCGAGGCGGCCCGTCCCTGGGCGCACCGGCTCTCGCTGCACGAGGCGCCGGGTGGCCTCACCATCCTCGACGACTGCTACAACGCCAACCCCTCTTCGATGGGGTCGGCGCTGCAGACGCTGGCGGCGCTCGCCGGGCCGCGGCGAAGGGTGGCGGTGCTGGGAGACATGCTCGAGCTCGGCGCCGGCGAGCTCGCGCTGCACCGCGAGGTGGGCGAGCGGGCGGCGCAGCAGGGTGTGCAGGTGATGGTCGCTTTCGGACCCCGCTCGAAGGCGGCGTGGGAGGTCGCGCGGTCCACGATGGGCGAGCGGGCGCTTCATGTCCCCGCGACCGATTCGGTGGAGCCGGCGATGCAGTTCCTCGAGGCGCAGCTCAAGGAAGGTGACGTGGTGCTGGTGAAGGGCAGCCGGGGGATGAGGCTGGAGCGCGTGGTCGAGAAGCTCACCGGGCGGAAGGGAGGAGCGCACTAGTGCTCTACCTGCTGCTCTATCCGCTGACGGGCAAGTTCGCGCTCTTCAACGTCTTCCGCTACCCGTCGTTCCGGGTCATCGCGGCGTTCATCCTCTCGCTTCTGCTGGGGATGCTGATCGGCCCCACGCTCATCCGCCGGCTGCGCCAGGCGCAGCACGGCGTCACCAACATCCGCGAAGACACCCCCGAGGCCCACCAGAAGAAGGCCGGCACCCCGACCATGGGTGGGGCGATCATCCTGCTCTGCACCCTCGTCGCCACGCTGCTGTTGGCCGATCTGGCCAATCGGTACGTCTGGACCGCGCTCGCCCTCTTCCTCGGCTTCGGCGGCATCGGCTTCCTGG
The DNA here is from genome assembly GCA_016218885.1 of Deltaproteobacteria bacterium. Taxonomy (GTDB): domain Bacteria; phylum Myxococcota; class Myxococcia; order Myxococcales; family UBA5297; genus JACRCT01. The sequence continues at coordinate 1,690 of JACRCT010000298.1, forward strand.
ACGACTGGCTCAAGATCTCCAAGAAGAACTCCAAGGGTCTGTCCGGAAAGATGAAGCTTGGCCTGCAGACTCTGGTCTTCCTGGGGGCGATCGCCATCAACCTCGATCCGTCGCGCGGGATGCGCTTCCCCTTCGCGCTCGACGCCCACCTCACGCTGCCCTTCGTCGGCACCCACCTCTTCAACTGGGACATGGGCTGGCTCTACCTGGTCTTCGCCTGGATCGTGGTGGTCGGCACCTCGCACGGCGTGAACCTCACCGATGGCCTCGATGGCTTGGCCATCGGCCCGTCCATCGTCTCCTCCACGACCTTCACGATCCTCGCCTACATCGCCGGAGCCTCGCTCTTCGTCCCCAAGGCGGGTTCGCTCGTCTACCTGGCCGACTACCTGTACATCCCCCACGTCCCGGCGGCAGTGGAGCTGGCGGTCTTCGCTGCCGCCCTGGCCGGGGCTGGCATCGCCTTCCTCTGGTACAACAGCTACCCCGCGTCGGTGTTCATGGGCGACCTGGGCTCCTTGGCCATCGGCGGCGGGTTGGGCGCTCTGGCCATCCTCACCAAGAACGAGGTCGCCTCGGCGATTCTCAACGGCGTCTTCCTCATGGAGACGCTGTCGGTGATGGTGCAGGTCTTCTGGTTCAAGCGCACCGGCAAGCGCGTCTTCCTGCGTGCGCCCATCCACCATCACTACGAGCTCGCCGGGTGGGCCGAGCCCAAGATCATCGTCCGTTTCTGGATCACCTCCATCCTTCTCGCCGGCGTCGCGCTGGTGAGCCTCAAGCTGCGATGAGCAACCCACTCGATCTCAAGGACAAGCGCGTGCTGGTGGTGGGCCTCGCCCGGAGCGGGGTCGCCGCCGCCTGCCTGTGCGTGCGCCAGGGCGCCGCGGTGGTGGCCGCCGACAAGCGCTCGGAGAAGGAGCTCGGCGACGCGGCACGGACCCTCAAGACGCTGGGGGTGGAGCTGGTCACCGGACCCCACGACGAGGAGGTCTTCAGGTCCTGCGACCTGATGGTGGTCAGCCCCGGCGTTTCGCTCGCCCTTCCTGCCATCGAGGCGGCGCGGGCGGCCGGCGTACCCGTCATCGGCGAGGTGGAGCTTGCCAGCCGCTTCCTCGAGGGGCCGATCCTCGGCATCACCGGCACCAACGGCAAGAGCACGACGACCTCGCTCACCGGCTGCCTGTGCGAGAAGGCCGGGCTGCGTACCTTCGCCGGCGGGAATCTCGGGCGCCCGCTCTCGGAAGCGGCGCTCGTGGGCGGCGTCTGGGACGCCATCGTCTGCGAGCTCTCCAGCTTCCAGCTCGA
>JACRCT010000302.1 GCA_016218885.1 Deltaproteobacteria bacterium
GGTGCCCCGGCCTGCAAGTACTACGCGACCTGGTGATCGCCCGGGTCCTCGAGCGCGCGAGCGGGGCCGCTACTCGAGCCAGCAGTAGGCGGTGGCGATCAGCGTGCGGTTGACGTTGGGCTTGGCCCGCACCGCGAGCATGGTCAAGGTGCGGTCCAGGTCGCCGTAGCGCTTGTCCTCCTCGAGGCGCAGCTGGCTCATGCGGCGGCGGTACTCGCGGTCGGCGCGGTCGAGGACGCCGCGGGCCCGCACCCGCTGGGTGGGGTTCTCCTCGGCCATCAGGGCCTTGCGCGCCTCCTCCCACTTGGCGCGGGCCTTCTCCACGCCCTCGCGCGGCGCCATCAGGCAGTCCTCGGCGTAGCGCATGGCCTTCTCGCGCACGTGGTCGGTCTCGGCGGTCACCGCCTCGGCGACCTGGGCTGCCACCTCGTCACGGGCGTTGGCGAGGGCGGACTCCTGAGCCGCGGAGACGGGGAGCACTGCCGGCGAGCGGCCCCGAGCCTCCTTTCCCGACAGGCGCGCGATGATGTCGCCGTCGGACAGAGCGAGGGCGCGGTAGGAGGACCCGTCGCGCAAGAGGACGATGTGCACCAGGCGCTCGGGGGGCCGGGCGCCGGAGATCTCGAAGCGGTAGACGAACCACCAGCCCTCGCTGCCCGCCAGCGAGGAGAGCCGGGCCGGGAGCTCGGAGGCGTTGAGCGAGACGTAGCTGATGGCGGGGGTGGGCTTGCCGCGCACCTCGCGCGCCGCCTGCTCCACCTGGGCGCGCGTGGCCTCCTCGCGCCCCAGCACCGCCTTGGCCAGCGCGCGGCTGCCCTTCTTGCGCCGGTCGATGGCCGCCTGCGCCGTCGTGCCGGTGATGCGCAGGCGGCCGCGGATGTCGTCCTCGAAGTGCTCGAGGAGCAACTCGCGGGCTTGCTCGAGCCGCGCGCCGATCTTCCTCTCCAGCTCGGCGAGCAGCGCGGCGAAGGCACGGTCCACCTCGGGCTCGGTGCGGCAAGACTGGTAGATGTCGAGCACCCGGCGCTCGAAGTCGATGCCGCTCTCCAGCGCGCCCAGGACCTCGTCGGAGGCGCCGAAGACGCCGTCGAAGAGGGTGAGCTTCTTCTCCAACAGCTCGTAGAGCCGCGCCTCGGCGGCGTTGGAGCGGTTCAGGAAGTTGATGACCAGCACGTCGCGGGTCTGGCCGTAGCGATGGCAGCGGCCGATGCGCTGCTCGATGCGCTGGGGGTTCCAGGGCAGGTCGTAGTTGACGATGAGGTTGCAGAACTGGAGGTTGAGCCCCTCGGCGCCGGCCTCGGTGGAGATGAAGATCTGCGTGCGCTCGCGGAAGTCCTCGACGAGCTGGCGCCGCTCATCAGGGCCGGCCCCGTCTCCGGAGAGCAGGGAGATCTTGCCGCGGTAGCCGCGCGAGGAGAGCAGGTCGTTCAGGTACTGCTGAGTGCGCTTGGACTCGGTGAAGATGACCGCCTTCTGGGGCCAGCGGTAGCTGGCGGCCACCGTGAAGGCGCGGTCGAGCGCGTTGGCCAGCGACTCGCCCTTGGCGTTGACCTTGATGGACTCGGCGAGACGGGCGTAGGCCTTGAGCTCGTGCAGCTCGCCCTCGAGGGCCTCGACGCTCGCCGGTGCCTTCTTGGGCTTGCCCTCCTCGCCACCTTCGCTGCCGCACTCGATTTCTTCCAGCTCCTCGTCGAACTCGCGCAGCTCCTCGCGCTCGCTCTGGGAGAGGGACATCTCGAACTGCTTGCCCGCCTTGGCCGCCTTGATGCGCTCCTCCAGGCCGTCGGCGAGGCGGCGCAGGGTGGGGGCGATGGCGTAGGTCGAGGAGGCGAGCAGCTTGCGATAGACGAGGGTGAGCAGGGTGCGCCGCCCCGGCTCGATGGCCAGAAGCTCCGAGCGTCGCAGGTACTCGCTGACCTTCTCGTACAGGTCCTGCTCCTCGAGCGAGGGGGTGAAGTCCTCGACCATGGAGCGGCGGGCGGTGAACTTGACGTACTCGCGCACCTGCCGGCGCAGCGTGCGGTGCACCACCGGCGCGATGCGGCCCTTGAGCTCCAGCAAGGCCGCGCCCGCCTTCTCCTCGGCGCAGCCCAGGTAGCGGGCGCGGAAGGCGTGCTCCGGGCCCAGGACCGACTCGTCGAGGAAGGAGAGCAGCCCGTAGAGCTCCATCAGGTCGTTCTGCAGGGGCGTGGCGGTGAGCAGCAGCGTGGGGCGCCCCTCCAACGCGATGCGCAGCGCCTTTCCGGTCTTGTGGGTCGGGCGCCAGGCGTTGCGCAGGCGGTGGGCCTCGTCGATGACCACCAGGTCCCAGGTGATGCGCGCCAGCTCCGCGGCCCGGTTGGAGCCGAACTGGATGGAGGCGATGACCGGGCCGTTCTGATCGAAGCAGTTGGAGCGAAAGCTCCGGGCCATGTCGCCGTCCACGCACACCGCGGGCCGCCCGAACTTCTCCAGCAGCTCGGCCTGCCACTGGGCGCGCAGCGGAGCAGGGCAGAGGATGAGGATGCGCCGGCGGCCCTCGGCGGCGAGCTGGCCGATGACGATGCCGGCCTCGATGGTCTTCCCCAGCCCGACCTCGTCGGCCAGGATGCCCCCGCCCCGGGACAA
>JACRCT010000308.1 GCA_016218885.1 Deltaproteobacteria bacterium
GCGGCGCCTCGTCTTCGGGCGGCGCTTCGTCGACGGGCTGCTCGTCGAAGGGGTTGCCCTCCTCCTCGGGCGGGAGTTCGTCCTGCGGCTCCGGCTCGGGCTCGGGCTCCGGGGGCGGAGGCGCGGGCTTGGCCTTCACGCCCGGAGGCGCGGGCTTGGCGGCGGCCACGGGCGGCGCGGGCTTGGCCGCGGCGACGGGCGGGGCCGGCTCCACGGGCGCGGCCTGCGGCACCGAGGTGGCGGGGGGCGGCGCCACGGCAGACGCCGCGGCGGCGTGGGCGTCGACCTTGCCGGGTACCACGTAGCCGTTGAAGCGCGCGAGCGTGAAGACCGCCTGCGAGACGAGCGCGTCTTTCGGCACGCCCATGTCGTGAGCCATCTGGTCGAGGAGATCCGCGAGGTGCGCAGGGAGAGACACGGGCTTGGAGTCGGCCATGCGGCCCGAACCATACTCTCCCGAGAGGGCGTGTCGAACTTGTGTTTTGAGGCGCGGCCGCTAGTTCTGTGGCCACTCATGTCCCTCTTCGATTCGGCGCGTCCGCACCCGGCTGGCTACCGCGACGTGGCGCCTTCGCAGCTCGAGCCTCGACCTCCGAACGTGCGCCTCGTCGACGTGCGCGAGCCCGAGGAGCTGGTCGGCGAGCTCGGTCACCTCGACGGCGTCGAGCCCGTGCCGATGGGGCGGATCAGCGAGGCCGCCGCGGGCTGGGACAAGGACGCGGAGATCGTCTTCATCTGCCGCTCCGGCGCGCGATCCGGGCGCGTGGCCATGGCCTTGAGCCAGGCCGGCTTCAGCCGCGCCATGAACCTGGTGGGCGGCATGCTCGCCTGGAACGCCGAAGGCCGCCCCGTCGTGCGCTGAAGGCCCCCTCAGAGATCCGTGACCTCGGCGACCGCGGAAGCCCGCCTCTCAAAGGTCTGAGGGCCAATTCGCGTCCAACCCCAAGATTTCGCAGGGCTTCGTCCTGGCCCAACGCTCGCACATCGGCGGGCGGTCAGCGGTCGGGCCGGTATTCGAAGTCGCGAAGCGAGGGAACCCTATGAAGACGTGGACGAAGCGATGGTGGAGCTGGGCGGCGGCGGGGACCTTGGGCCTGTTGGGCGCCGGGTGCGGCAACCCCATTCCCGACCCTCCCGCGGTCACCAAGCGCGCGATGCTGCAGTCCTTCCAGGGCCAGTCGGCCTGCCAGGACCTCGAGAAGTACCTCGAGGATACCGCGGTGCTGCAGATGCGCACCGAGCTCGAGTCGGCGCGCGACGGCGTTCCCTCCTGGGGTTGGTGGGGCGGCTTCCGCGGCGGGCCGATGTTCGGCATGGCCGACGCCAACGCGGCGACGCCCACCGCGGGCGCGGGCCAGAGCGGCGGCTCGGAGACCAAGTCCGCGCCCACCGACTACACGACCACCAACAACCAGGTGGCCGGCGTGGACGAGGCCGACTTCGTGAAGAACGATGGCACCCGCATCTTCACCCTCTCGGGCCAGAACCTCTTCGCCGCCAAGAGCTGGCCGGCGGACCAGACGCAGGTGAAGGGCAGCTTGAAGATCGACGGCTGGCCGCGGGAGATGTTCCTCGACGGGACCGACAAGGTCGTCGTCTTCTCCAGCGTCTATGACTGGTACCCGCTCTCCAACAGCCGCGGCGCCTACTGCTGGTCGATGTACTGCGGCTACTACTACTCGAACACCGTGAAGGTGACGGTGGTCGACGTGACCGACCTCTCGAACCTCAAGGCGACGCAGGAGTTCTACCTGCCCGGCAGCTACAACTCGGCGCGCAAGGTCGGCAGCTCGGTGCGCCTGGTCATCTCCGACGGCTTCAACTTCCCCCAGACGGTGCAGTGGTACCCGTCCAACGTCACCGACTGGAACGACAAGAGCGCGCTGAAGAAGGCCTACGACGACCTCATCGTCGCCAACGAGAAGGAGATTCGCGCGCAGACCCTCGCGGAGTGGGTGCCCGCCGCCAAGCTCATCGAGAACGGCAAGACGACCACCCTGCCCCACGCGTGCGGCGACTTCGCCAAGGTGAACGCGCCTACCCGCCTGGGCACGGTCTCGGTCGTGACGCTCGACCTCACCCACCCCGACACCATCGGCCGCAACTCCATCATCGCCGAGCCCGGTGAAATCTACGCCTCGGAGAAGAACCTCTACGTCGCCACGCGGCACTGGTGGTGGTGGCCGGCCCCCGGGCAGAAGGACACGACCTACTTCCACAAGTTCGACATCTCGCAGCCCGACCAGGCCCACTACGTCGCGTCGGGCACCGTCGAGGGCTACATCAACGATCAGTTCTCCATGGACGAGAACGCTGCCGGCTTCTTCCGCGTCGCCACCACCATCCAGACCCGCGTCGCCGACCTGTCGAACCCGATGAACTGGTGGGGCCGGCTCGAGACCACCAACAAGGTCAGCGTGCTGGGCGAGAACAACGGCAGCCTCGACGTCGTCGGCCAGTCGGCGGAGTTCACGAAGGGCGAGCGCATCATGTCGGCGCGCTTCGTGGGCGACAAAGGCTTCGTCGTCACCTTCCGCCAGGTCGACCCGCTGGTGACCTTCGACATGACGGACCCGACCAAGCCCACCAAGATCGGCGAGCTCACCATCCCCGGCTTCTCGACCTACATCCACCCCATCGACGCGAACCACCTGCTCACCATCGGCGAGTACGTGCCACCCCCGGGCCCGAACGGCCAGACGGACTGGAGGGCCCGCGCGCTGCAGC
>JACRCT010000304.1 GCA_016218885.1 Deltaproteobacteria bacterium
AAGGACCGACGCCCGTGGCCGGTTCTGGATTCGCGGCGTCTCCTCTTCCGAGCGCGTCGAGGGGCGAGTGAGGGGCGAGTGGTCGAGGATCTGGTTGCGGCCGTGCTCGGACCTCCATGAGCAGGAGCTGGCGATTGGGCCGCACGAGCTGAAAGCGCCGGACGGTCTCGAGCGGTTCGTCGGCACCGTGCTCGATGCCGAGCGCCGCCCAGTCCCGGAGTCGCATGGAAGGACCTGCTCGGACCCGGAGCCCCGCTCGAAACCACTACCGCGACGTTCGAGGCACCTCTGACGGCCGTCGCCCTACTCCTCCGTAAGCGAGACGAGTTTCCGGCCGCGGGGTTCTTGGTCGCGTCACCCTCCGCGTCGAAGCTGGACCTCGAGCCTGGCACGCACCTCGACGTCTCCGTGACCGGGCAGGGCGGGCCGGTCCGCTTGGCATGGGTGTCCCTGATCCCCGACACCTTGCTGTGGTCCACCTTTGATCTTGAGAGCAACCTCTTCGAGGCGACGGACCGGAACGGCCGAGTCAGGATCGCGGGAGTTCCGTTCGGCAGGTATCGCGTCCGCGCGACCGCGAGAGGGCACCTGCCCTGGGCGGGAGCAGTGGACCTGAGCCAAGGACCCTCGGCGCTCGACATTCGGCTCTCGCCCGGGCTCTCGGTCTCGGGGAGGGTGCTCGACGCCAAGGGTCGTCCCGTCCCCTCTGCGGCTGGCAACGCCAGAGGTCCGCAGGGAGCGTCCGCATCATTCGAGTCAGGCGCCGACGGAACGTTCACCGTCGGAGGCCTTTTGGCGGGGACTGTGACCCTTTGGCTCGGCAGACCCTTCGACCCAGTAGCGAATGCCGTCGAATGCGCGGCTGGCGCGACTGGGGTCATCGTGCGGCTCCCCTCGACCGAGCGGGTACTGGCCGGGAGAGTCGTCGACGCGAGCGGGGCGGCAGTGCCCTTCCGAACGGGGCACTGGGGAATGCAGGCGCGCGCGGATGGGGCGTTCGCCATCCGGCTCGAGGACGTCAAGTCCCTGAAGCTCCGCGGGGCGTTCCCGTCCATCTCGGTGCCCGTCGACATCTCCGCAGGCGAGGTGCTCGACCTCGGCACGCTGGTGGTGAGGGAGCTCGGAACGACCATCGTCGGGCGGGTCGTCCGCGCCGACGGCAGTCCCGCAGCCGGCGTCGAGGTCGCCGCGCTCCCGAAGGGCGAGTCGGACTTCGAGGACATGGTCGTGGCCACGGCCGTCGCCGACGGCAGCTTCCGCCTGGAGCGGATGCGCCCGGCTCCCCACCTGCTGGTCGCGACCGACGGACCGGAGGCGAGCGCGCTCGTCGAAGGTGGGCCGGAAGCTCCGGTCCTGCTGACGCTCGCCGCGGCCACCGTGTCAGGAACCGTGAAGCTGCGCGATGGGTCGCCGCTCGCGTGGGACCTCGGAGTCGAGCTCGAGGGCGGGCCGTTTCGGCGGCGCGTCCGCATCTACGACGGCCGCTTCGAAGCGGTGGGCTTGCCCGCTGGGCGGCTTCAGGTATGGACGACCCTGTTCTGGCATGACAGCGCTCCGCCGGTCCGCGACGAAATCGAGGTGGAGACGACGCCTGGCGCGAGCACGGAGGTCGCGCTCGTCGCGGATCCGAAGGGCCGCGTGGAGCCGGTGCGCAAACCTCCGCCGGCCCCGCGCTGAGACCCCGTGGTGTCGCTCCCGGCCGGCCCTCAGGGGGTGCGCTGGTTCGCGAAGGCGCCCGAGTAGGTCGCCTCGCCCAGGGTCGTCTGGAAGATGAACTGGCAGAGCCTCGTTCCGGGATGCAGGGCGAGCGGGAACGGGCTGACGTTGCTGATCTCCAGGACCTGCCGGTTGTTGATGCCCGGCTGCATGAAGCCAGCTGTCACGTGGATCATGAGGCCGAGGCGGGCGAAGCGGCTGCGGCCCTCGAGCCAGCCGCAGAGGTTGGGCGCCAGCTTGATCCGCTCGACGGTGACGCCCAGGACCGTCTCGCCGGGCATCAGCACGAAGTGGTCCTTCTCGGTCAGCACCTCGGTGATCTCGTTGAAATCCGAGGTGTCGGTCACGTGGTAGATGGTGTGGACCTTCTTGAACGTGCGGAACTCGTCGGCCAGGTGCAGGTCGACCGAGCCGGGCCCCACGCAGTCCGCACGGTACGGATCGATGACGATGCGCCCCTCATCGATGGCCTTGAAGATTTCGTCTCGGGTGAGGATCGGCATGGTGGGCTCCGGCGGGACGAGAGGCTTCGGACGGTAGGGTCGGCGCAGAGGACGGGTCAAGCTCCCGCTGCTCATGGACAATCCGCGCGGGGGGAAGCTTCCGGCTGGAGGCGCACTCCATCGAGGCCGCCCGGCTGCCCTGTCGACCGCGCCGTCGCTTCGCGGACCTGTCCCGATGCTCGAGTCCAGCAAGCGCGCGCGGCGCGCCCGCGCTCGCCGAGGCGAAGGACCCACCGCGTCGCGAGGGGCATAGAATGCGCCCCGCATGTACCCCGATCGCTACGCGCGCCAGGTCCAGCTCCCGCAGATCGGCGCCAGGGGCCAGGAGCGCCTCTCCCGCGCCACCGTGGCGGTCGTCGGCTGCGGCGCCCTCGGCTGCGCCCTCGCCGAGCTGCTCGCTCGCGCCGGGATCGGGCGGCTCAAGATCGCCGACCGGGATCTGGTCGAGCCCACCAACCTCCAGCGCCAGCTCCTCTTCGACGAGGCCGACGCCGCGGCCGGCACCCCCAAGGCCCACGCCGCCGCCGCGCGCCTGGCCCGCATCAACTCGCAGATCTCCATCGAAGCGCACGCCATCGACGTCGGGCCGGGGAACGTCGAGCGACTCCTCGACGGCGTCGACCTCGCCCTCGACGGAGCCGACAACGCCGAGACCCGCTACCTGCTCAACGACGCCTGCGTGAAGCTCCGCCTGCCCTGGATCTACGGCGGCGCGG
>JACRCT010000318.1 GCA_016218885.1 Deltaproteobacteria bacterium
CAAGGTGAGCGCGGTGGGCCCCGCGGTCCTGGGCGTCAAGCCGCCGCGGGCCTCCGACCGCTGCACGGTGTTCATGGAGCAGGACGTGGCCCGGCTCATCCAGTCCGGCGCCTCGCCGGAGCAGGCGCTGGCCGCGGTGATGGTCTCGGTCTGCAAGAACTACCTGAACAAGGTGGTCGGCAACCGCTACAGGAGCTCCAAGAAGATCTTCTTCCAGGGCGCCACCGCCCGGAACCCGGCGCTGGTGGCGGCCTTCGAGCGCCTGCTGGGCGTGCAGATGGTGGTCTCGCCCTACTGCCACGTGATGGGCTCCTTCGGCGTGGCGCTGCTGGTCAAGCAGGCCATGCACGCCAAGAAGGCCCCAAGCCAGTTCCGCGGGCTCGATCTCGAGCACCGCCAGGTGAGCCTGCGCAAGGAGGTGTGCAAGCTGTGCCAGAACGACTGCACCATCACCTTCGCGCAGATCGAAGGGGTGGAGCAGGCTCCCTCGTGGGGCTACCTGTGTGGCCGCGACCCCGAGGAGAGCCGGGTGCGGGTCAACCCCCACACGCGCTTCCTGCGCTCCCGCCAGGCGATGTGGCGCGAGGCGGGCCGGGTCGACCTGCCCAGGGACGCGCCGGTCATCGGCATCCCCCAGACCCTGGCCTTCTATACCTACCTGCCCTTGTGGAGGCGCTTCTTCGGCGAGCTCGGCTACCAGGTGCAGCTCTCGGGGAAGACGACGCCCGAGATACGCGACCTCGGCGCGCGCTTCGCCAGCGCCGACTTCTGCTTCCCGGCCAAGGTGGGCATCGGCCACGTCGCCGCGCTCGCGACGCGGGAAGGCTGCGACTTCGTCTTCGTGCCGCACATGAAGAACTCGGGCCCCAACGAGCACACCACCGGGACCGAGATCTGCCCCTACGTGCAGGGGCTGCACGCCTTCTCCAAGGCTGCGCTCGAGCTCAACGGCCTTCAGACCTCGCGCATGCTGGCGCCCTTCGTGGACATGCGCATGACCGAGGAGCAGATCGTCCAGACGCTCACCGACGGTCTCTCCAAGCCGCTGCGCTGCTCGCGCAAGCACCTGCGCAAGGCGTGGCGGTCAGGCTTGCGGGCGCAGCAGGAGTTCGACGAGAGATGCCTGGCCGAGGGTCGCAAGGCGCTCGCCGAGGCCAAGGCCAAGGATGAGCGGATGCTGGTGCTCGTGGGCCGGCCCTACACGCTCTTCGACGACGGCATCAACCTCGGGCTGCCCACCAAGATCGCCGAGCAGGGCCGCACCGTGCTGCCCATGGAGTTCCTCGAGCCCGACCTCTCGCTGCTGGGGGAGCGCTACCGAAACCTCTACTGGAGCTACGGCCAGAAGATCATCGCCGCTCTGGAGAAGGTCGCCGCCGATGACGCGTTGGATGCGGTCTATTTGACCAGTTTCAGCTGCGGCCCGGACAGCTTCCAGCTCACCTACGCCGAGGAGATCATGGGCAGCCGCCCGTTCCTGGCGCTGGAGCTGGACGAGCACGGCGCCGACGCCGGCTACCTGACGCGCATCGAGGCCTTCTTCGACGTCCTCAAGAAGCCCCGCCGGCCTGCGACCCCGCGCCTGACGCCCAGCCCCAACCCGCAGGACCCCAAGAACCGGCTGGTGCTCATCCCCTCGATGCACACCCTCGGAGCGCCGCTCTTCGCCGCCGCCTTCCGCCGCCACGGCTATCGGGCGCGCATCCTGCCCGACGAGGATCAGGAGTCCCTGGAGATCGGCCGCTCGCTCACCCGTGGCTCGGAGTGCCTGCCCGCGGCGCTGACCATCGGCACGCTCATGAGGGTGCTGCGCAAGGAGGGCGACGGGGACGGCCGCTGGATGTTCTTCATGCCCACTGCCGAGGGGCCCTGCCGCTTCGGGCAGTACTGCGTGCTGCACCGGCAGATCCTCGACCGCGAGGGCTTCGGCAAGGTTGGCATCCTCTCGCCCTCGAGTCTCAACTCCTACGCCGGCATCGACGAGGAGCTGCGGCGGACCATCCTCAAGTCCATCATCGTCGCCGACATCCTGCTCAAGGTGCGCTGCCGGGTGCGCCCTTACGAGAAGCACCCCGGAGAGACCGATCGCGTGGTGGCTGAGGCGCTGGCGCAGGCCGGTGAGGAGATCGGCCGGGGCGAGCGCTTCGAGGACGTGGTGCGGCGCATGATGGGGCCCATCCTCGCCGTGCCCACCGTGCGCGACGGCCGTCCGCGCCCGCTGGTGGGGATCGTCGGCGAGATCTACGTGCGCAACAACCCGTTCGCCAACGAGTTCGTGGTGGACGCGGTGGAGAAGTTCGGCGGCGAGGTGTGGATGACGCCGATGGTGGAGTGGCTGCTCTTCACCTCCTCGATGGAGAACTACCGCCAGGAGCACCCCACCACCGTCCTCTCCCTGCACAAGCTGGGCGCCTTCGCCACCCACCAGTGGCTGATGTTCTGGGAGCACCGGCTCTACCAGGCCGCCGGCGAGATCCTCGCCGACCGCCATGAGCCGTCGGTCAGCCAAGTGCTCAGCTCGGGCGCCCGGCACATGCCGGTGAACATCGGCGGCGAGGCGCAGCTCACCCTGGGCCGGGCCATCGAGTTCGCCAAGCAGGGCGCGGCGATGGTGGTCAACTGCTCGCCCTTCGGCTGCATGCCGGGCGTCGTCTCCACCGCGCTGTTCCGCAAGATCAGCGCCGAGCTGGGGGTGCCCATCGTCAACATGTTCTACGACGGCAACGGCAACCAGAACCGGCGGCTCGAGGTGTTCCTCAACAACGCGGTGAGGAGCGGGCAGGACCCGGCACAGACCTCCGAAGCTTCGAGGAGGCCGACCTAGACAGGCGCAGAGCCGTTGGATGCCGGAGAAGCTTCCCCCCGGCATCCTCGCGCCAAAACCTGCTCTTCGGCTCGGCGACCGATATGCCACCTTCTGGTGGCTCAGCGATGGCGGCAATCGGTCTTGGTGACGCCCGTAGAAAGGCAGTCCGACCCCGCTCTGCCAGAGAGACGACATGAAGCGCACGCCCGCCTACAAGTACCTTCTGCTGCAGACGATCATGCTGACGGTCTTGGCCGTCGCCACTCTCCTCCCCTCCGCCACCTCCGCGGCCAATGCCTTGGGCTACGGCTCCCTGTGCCCCTTCGCTCCCTGGAGCACGTTCCTTTTGGCGGCGATGGCCGGCGCGACCTGCGTCACCCGCTCGTCCATGGCCAAGCGGCAGCGTGCCGCGGCGCTGGAGCGGGAGATCGCCGCGCGCAGGGGCTGAGAGGCGGCCGGTACCAGGTTCCGAATTCCGAAAACGGACCGCAGCCGCGGTCGGTGTCGGGGGTAGTTGGTAGGGTGGCCCCCGGACCAACAAAGGGGGGGAAACCATGCTGCAGTCCTACCGCGGGACCGTGGATGCACTGAGGCGGAAGCTCGAAACCTCATCCGACCTCGTGGAGCCGTGGACGTGCTTCCACGACGAGCTGGCGAGCTCGCAGGAGTTCCTCGGCCTCGGCACGTCGAAGGACCATCCCAAGCTCTGGGCCATCGTCGCCGCCTGCTGCCGCATCGTTGTCGGCAGGGAGCTGCCGGTCACCCGGCGCGCGCTCTGCCACGTCCGCGAGCTTCGTCTCTGGCATGGGGTCTGTCTTCTCGGGCCTCATCCGGTGGCCGTCTTCTACTTCGATGACCTCGACCAGGGTCTCGCCGCGCTGATCCAAGATCCCCGAGGCCACCGGGTCGAGCTCCTGCGCTTCTCCTGCGTGGAGCTTCCTCCGGGCACCGCCCCCATCCTCGCTCCAAGGTCGAATCAGCACCTGAGCTGACGCCTACCGGGGCGACGGTCAAGAGGGGGCGCGAGTGGCAGCGGCTGGGGCTCGCCTCGCGGTGCGGTGGAGCGTTGCGTCCAAAGCTCCGCCGCGACCGAGCGATTGAGCCGGCTATTTCTTGTTTCCGAAGATGCCCTTGAGCGCGTTTCCGGCTTCCTTCTTCGCCGCCTCTTCGGCCGCCTTCTTCCGCTTGTCCGCCTCGGCGCGGACCCGGGCCTCCGCTTCGGCCTTGAGGCGGTCTGCTTCGGCGCGGGCCTTGGCTTCCGATTCGGCCTTCAACCGGTCCGCTTCCGCCTTGGCCCTGGCCTCTGCCTCCGCCGTGCTAGTGGGGACCGCGGTCGTCCCGATCACCTTCTTGGCCTGATCGCCCAGGAGCTTGCCGGCCTGGTCGCCCACGGCCTGCGCCGCTGCGCCCTTGAGGCAGCGCTGCAGCAGCGCCTCCACGACCGCGCTCGCCTCGGGCCGGAACTCTGGGCTGCTGACGGTCCCGGCGATGCTCACCGGCACCTTCAGCTCCGCGTCCGACTTGCACTTGCCGGCGGTGAGCGTGTTCACCAGCGAGGGCGGGACGAAATAGTCCCCCTGCAGCAGGAGCTTGCCGGCGATACCCACCGCACCCCCGAGCTGGACGCGGTTGCCATCGAGGTTGAAGGCGACGGGCCGGGCCAGCTGCAGCTTCCCGTCCTTGATCTCCAGCTGCGCCGCGAGGTCGCGGATGGCGTTGTCGGCGCTGACCGACTTGAGCGCCTTGCTGGTGGAGACGCCCGGGACCTTCTCGAGCAGGGCGAAGTCGCCCAGGACGGCCTTGGTCAGGCTCGCCCTGGCCAGCTTGCCCTCGTTGAGCTTCACGCTCATCGAGCCGAGCAGCTTCTGCTCCAGCTCCTCGGTCTCGAAGCCCTCCCCGTGGGCCTGGACGTCGAGGTCTGCCTTGCCATGGAGCGTGTTGGCATAGCGCGTCTTGGCTGAGAGGACCTTGTTCAGGTCCATCCCCTTGATCGCCAGGTTCGCGGTGAAGGGCATCCGCGCCTTCCAGATCTCGGCGCGGGTCCCCTGGGCGCTGACCGTGCCGTCGAAGGCGTGCAGGGTGCAGTCCTTGAGGGTCAGCACGCCGTCGATCAGCTCGATCTCGCCCTTGAAGTCGGTCAGCTCGGTCTGGGAGACGATGACCCTCTTCAGGTCGACTCTTCCCGAGAGCCGGTAGTCCTTGAGCGAAGGGTCGTCCTTGGCCGGCGGTCTCTTCTCCGCCGCGGGCTGGGCCTGGGTTTGGGCCTTGGAGGGCTCCGGCTCCTTGCGCGCGCCGTTGAGCTCGTCCAAGTCGAGCAGCTGGGAGGTGAGGTTCACCTGGGCCTGAGGCCTGGTCAGGTTCACGACCTTGACCTGCCCCAGCAGGTCGCTGCGTCCCAGCCGCGCGCTCAGCGGATTGAGCTCGATGGCCATGGAGTCGAGCCTGTTCGGGTTGCCCGAGACCGTGACCTTGGCATCCACGAAGCCCTTCTTGGCCCTGTCGGCCGGGATGGCGGTGACCGTCTTGGCGAACTTCTCGAGATCCAGCCGCTGCATCGCCACGCTCAAAGCGCTCTCGCCCTTGGCGAGGTCGAAGCGGCCCTTGGCATCGAGCTTGAGCTCGGCGAAGACGACCCCCAGCCGCCTCAGCTCCAGGAGATCACCCTTGCGCTGGGCTTCCACCTCCACGAGCAGCGGGGTGTGCGCGGCCTTGTCCACGGCGCCCTCGACCCGGATGACCGCCTCGTTGGCGTCGAGGCGCAGCGAGGCCTGCAGATCCTGCTTGGGGTTGCCCTTGGCCTTCACGTCCAGGCGCAGGTCGCCGTCGAGCCGGGTGCCCGGGACGTCGAGCTTCACCCCGAGCAGGGCCAGCTGGAGGGCGGCGTCAAGGTCCTCGGCAGTGCCCTTGATGTGACCTGCCAGCTGGCCGTCACCGGAGGCCTTGGCCGAGGCCTTGCGCAGGGCCTCGCCGATCGAGGGGATGAGCCGCGCGAGGCGGTCGAAGCTGAAGGGCTTGGCCTCGAGCGCGAGATCGAGGGTCGGCTTGTGGAAGTCCTTCACAGTGCCCCGCAAGCCCAGGTCGAGCTCGTCGAGGACCAGACCCATGCGTCGCAGGTTGGCGTCAGAGGAGGTGAAGTCCCCGTCGACCTTGAGTGCGAAGGGGGTGTCCTTGGGCTTGAGGAGCGTGTCCGGCAGCAGCAAATCGAGCGCCGCCAGGTCCACCTCGGCCAGGACGGTCTGTCGGCTGGCATCGCCGCTGGCCTTCACCTCCAGGCGGATAGGGCCTGCGAGCCGGGTGCCGGGCGGCAGGCCTTGGGCGGCAGCGGGGTAGTAGGCGAAGAGCAGGGCAGGGTCGAGCGTGGTCGAGCGGATCGTGAAGTCCTTGAAGCGCGGGGTCTTGGCCAGGTCGAGGAGCGCGCCGGACATGGCCAGCTCGATGGCGCCGACCTTGAGATCCAGCTTGTCGATGTCCACCCCCAGATCCTGGAGGTTGGCCTTGAGACGGGTGTCGAGCTTCACGTCGAGCTTCTGACCGCCCGAAAGCTGCAGGCCGGCGATGGTGAGCGAGCCGGAGACGGTGACAGGCTTGGCCTTTCCGACCTCGCCGACGTCCAGGCTCGAGGAGAGCAGCGCCGACTGGATGCGCACCGGCACCGCAGGACCGAGGTAGGGCGCGAGCTTGCCCAGATCGATCTGCTCGGCACGCAGCCTCACTCCGCCGATGGGAGGCAGCCCCTCGAGCTTCAGGTCCTGCGGCAACGGGCCGACGGAGGCCTCGAGCTCGAGGTTGGTCGCCTCGGCGAAGAGGGCGGCGGTGAGCTTGAGGCGAATGGGGTCGGAGAGGCGCAGGTCGCGCAAGGCGAGGTTGAGCCTGCGGACGCGCTCCTCGGCGACCTTCCCGGTGGGGGTCGCGTGGTCGGCGAAGCGGACCTCGGCGTCGAAGAGGCGCAGCTCGTCGATGGAGACCGCCCGAAGATACTCGAGCACCTGAGGCGAGAGCGGCTCGGACGGGGCCGCGCTGCGCTTGCTTTCGGGCTCCCGCGGCTGCCGGTCGAGGATGTCTTGGTAGCTGAGGCGGCCGTCCTTGTAGCGCACGACGCTGACCTGCAGGCCGTCCACGTAGACGTCCTTGACCACGATGCTCTTGCCGAAGGAGGAGACGGCCCTCCAGAGAGCGACGTCGAAGCCCACCGAGCCGACATGCAGGAGCGGGCGATCGTCTTCGGGGCGGGTGGGGTCGGAGGCGATGGCCAGGCCCTCGATGCGACCGCCCAGGACCGGGAAGAGGCGAGTCGTGACCTTGCCCACCTCCACCTTGCGCCCGAGCCTCTGCTCGATCTGCGGCTTCGCCTTGGCGATCTGCTCGTTGACGACCTGGTCGAGGTCCACGAAGAGCCAGAGGACGACCACGGCCGCGCCGAGCAACAGCCCCACCACGGCAGCGGCGATGCCCAGAATCTTCAGAAGTCGCTTCATCGGCTCTCCTCCCTGATGAGGGCCGCGAAGCCTAACGCCGACGGCAGGGGCTGCCAACGCGCCTTCAGCTGCCTGGTCGGTCAACCTGCCGACGTGGTGACGTCGTGGCGGTTTGTCCCAGACGTCCCAGAGGTCCCAGGCCGTCCCCTGGGCTGATCGCCAGCGGCGGAGCCGGCTGGGGTGAGAAAATTCCGACCAATTCCGACTCCACTTGACTCAAACCAACCACACTCACTAGAGTGCGCGCCCACGCCGGCCCTGACGTCGGCCGTTCTGGAGGCGAGAGATGCGACTTGGTTCGAGTGCGATGACGCTGGCCCTGGTGGCCTTGTTGGCGGTGGGTTGCTCGGAGGACAAGCCGGGCAGCCCCGACTCAGGCGTCTGTGCTCCGATGTGCTCCGGCCGCAGCTGCGGCGACGACGGGTGCGGCGGCCAGTGCGGCACCTGCCAGAACGGCGCGGCCTGCAACAACGTGTCTGGCAAGTGCGAAGGTGCCTGCTCGCCGGCGTGTGGGGCGGGGGAGTACTGCGATACCAGCGCCTGGCAGTGCAAGCCGGGCTGTGAAGCCGACAGCGCCTGCTCCGCCGCGACCGGCAAGCCGCGCTGCGACATGACGAGCAAGGCCTGCGTGGGCTGCCTCGCCGACACCGACTGCCTGGGCGCCAATAAGCGCTGCGAGCCGACTGCCCAAGTGTGCGTGCAGTGCCTGGGCGAGGGTGACTGCCCGGACAGCAGCTGCACCCTCGCCGTCCACCAGTGCGCCACGGCGATCGTCTCCTCGCGCTCGTACAAGGGCCACGAGAACGAGCGCGACTCCAACGCCTTCGTCAATGCCTACCCGAGCACGGTCGGCACGCGCCTGGACGACTGCCAGACCTGCCACAAGGGGGCCACCTTCACCTCCACCTCGACCAGCAAGAAGACCACCAAGAACGCCTGCGACTTCTGCCACCTGGTCGAGCACCCGATGACCGGCTTTGACGAGCCGATGCCGAGCTCGATGGGCGACACCCTCAACCCCTATGGCTTGGCCTATCTCGGGGCCGGCCGCACCAAGCTGGCCGCGCAGAGCATCGACGGCCAGGACAGCGATGGCGACGGCGCGGCCAACGGGGTGGAGGTCACGGACCTGAAGTACCCGGGGGACCCGGCGAGCAAGCCGGGCCAGCCCAACGCGCCCTACAAGGTCTTCACTCTCGAGCAGCTCAAGGCCATGCCGGCGCACTCCGAGCTCCTGCTCTCGAACTCCAACAAGCAGCAGTACGACGACTACACCTCCTACAAGGGCGTCAAGGTCAAGGACCTGCTCGCTGCGGCGGGCGTGGACACGACCAATCCCGCCATCAGCGGCGTGACCATCATCGCTCCCGACGGCTACGCCACGGACTTCACCATCGAGGAGGTCAACCAGCAGTACCCCAACGGCAAGTTCTACGCGGGCCTGGACACCGCCACCCTGGGCGCAACCTGCGGCTTCGTGACCTATCCCGACACCCTGCCCGTAGGTCTGGTGGACGGCGGCGACATCCCCGACCCGCAATTCATGCTCCTGGCCTACGAGCGCGACGGCGAGCCGATGGACCCGACGACCCTCGACCCGACCTCCGGGAAGATCAGCGGCGAAGGGCCGTATCGCGTGGTGGTGCCGCAGTCGAACCCGGGCGTTCCCGACCGCGGCCTGCAGTACTCGCCGACCACGTGCAATGACGGCTACGACTACGACTCGTCCAAGGACCACAATGCCGGCTTGATGGTGCGCGGGGTGGTGGTGGTGCGCATCAACCCGCTGCCCGCGGGCTACGAGGACTTCGACGCCAAGAACGGCGGCTGGGCCTTCATCGCCAACTCCACGGTGATGATCTACGGCCACGGCATCACCCAGTAGCTCGATGCGGAGCGCTCTCGCATGCGCCGGTGCCGTCCTCGCCCTCGTGGCGGAGTGGCCGGCGCATGCCTACCGCTTCAACGAGTCCGTCGAGGTCTATGGCTACACCCAGATCTGGCTGACCCTCTGGGAGCAGATGGAGGACGACGAGGGGCTGGTCCAGTACCCCTCCAAGGATGAGGCGGCCGACGCTCTCAGCGGGCTGAGCATCAACAAGGCCCGGGTCGGCTTGCGGCTGGCCTACCTGGACTGGCACCTGTCCCTGCACACGCAGGTGAAGATCGACCACGACTTCAACCTGCTCGACCTCGACGTTGGATGGGCTCCGCGTCGCTGGTTCTCGCTGCACCTGGGCCAGCTCAAGATCCCGAACACCTTCGAGGCGCTCACCGAGGACCAGCGACTCGACTTCATCCTGCGCAGCGACATCACCACTGCGCTCGCCGACTGGTCACTCTCGAAGTCTCAGCACCCGGCCTCGCTCTTGTATGGCAGCGCCTCCAACCTCCGGGACCTGGGCCTGGCGGCCAAGGGTGAGCTCAAAGCTTGGGGCTGGACCGGTCGCTACTTCCTGATGGTCGGCAACGGGCTGGGCGCCAACATGTACTTCGGTGGCCTGACCCGGAAGGAGTACTGGATCACCAACAAGTCCCAGTTCCTCTACGGTGGGCGCCTGGAGGTCGCCGCCTATGACATCGCCACGCTGGGAGCCTTCGGCAGCTACAACGAGCACGACAACATCGTCTTCAACAGCGGGCGCGCGGTGTACGACCTCTCCCGGCGCTCCGTCGGTGGCGACCTGCGAGTGACGATTCCCAAGACAGGGGCGAGGCTCTACGGGCTCGGCGGGGAAGGGCAGATTCGCGACGACTTCAACAGCGACGGCCACATCGACCTGCGCTACTCGGCGTGGGCGGCGGCGGCGATCTGGGACCTCGTCCCGCTGGTGGCGTGGCTGACCGACTCGCAGCTGCCCGAGGGCCATGCCCTGGAGCTGGCGGGCCGCTTCGAGCACCTTTCTTTCGAGATGGACGACTCCGGCTCCCAAGTCCACAGGGACCAGGTGACGTTCGGGGCGAGCTACGTCGCTGCGGAGCGCCTCAAGGTGCAGCTCAACTACGTCCTGCGCAGCACCGAAGACCCTTTGCACCCGGAGCGAGACACCCTGGCCAACAACGTCCTGTTTGCCAACTTCCAGGCCTCGTTCTAGGAAAGCGGGACTCACTGGCGGTTGGCGGAGGACGGGATGTCGGACGAGCTGCTCAACACCAAGGAAGTCGCACGCTACCTGGGGATTCACGAGAAGCAGGTCTACGCGCTCATCAAGGCCCAGCGCATCCCGGCTACGCGCCTGACCGGCAAGTGGGTCTTCCCCAAGAAGCTGCTCGACGAGTGGATCGAGGCCGACGCACGTCGCGGGCTGGCCCAAGCGCGGCAGAGAAGCCAGCGCATCGACGGCGCCATCCTCGCCGCGGGCAGCGACGATCCGGTGCTCAGCCTGCTGGCGGGCGCCTTGCGCCGGGTCGACCCCGGGCTCGTCCTCTTCATGGCCGCCGTGGGCAGCACCGAGGGCCTCAAGGCGCTCAATCGCGGCTACACCGACGTGGCCTTCTCGCACCTGCTCGACCCTGAGACCGGCGAGTACAACCTGCCGCTGCTGCCCAAGCTCGTCCCCGACAAGCCGTCGGCGGCGCTCAACGTCTTCCACCGCGAGATCGGCTTCGTGGTGGCCAAGGGCAATCCCAAGGGCATTCACCGCGTCGCCGACCTGCGCAAGAAGACCGTCCGAATAGTCAATCGGCAGCTGGGCTCGGGGACCCGGGTGCTCCTCGACGGTGAGCTCTCCGCGGCGGGCATCGACGCCAAGCGCATCGCGGGCTACGAGATGGAGGTCTGCACCCACCATGAGGTCGCGCTGGCGGTGCACTCGGGAGAGGCGGACGTGGGGATCGCCGCAAGCTCGGCGGCGCGCCTGCTCGACCTGGGCTTCGTCGGGCTGCGCGAGGAGCGCTTCGACATGGTGGTCGACCGCGCCGCCTTCTTCGAGCGACGCATCCAGTCGCTGATCGACCTGCTCGGGTCGGGGCCCTTCCGCGCCCAGGTCTCGCGCCTGGGCGGCTACGACTTCCGCGACTGCGGAAAGGTCCTCACCCGCGAGCCGTAGCCTGTGGCGGGGCGCGGGGCCGCTGCAGCGTGCCGAGTGCCGAGTGCGATACGGCGGAGCACCCGTCGCAGTCGTCGGGGAGGGACGAGCTCTGCCGGACGTCCGTGAGCTTGCTGGCCTCGGCACCTGCAGCGAAGGAGGTGGCGCAACGCGCCATTCCCACCCAACATGGAAGCCTCCTCAGAGGTTGCTCCATGACAAGACCGGCTTTCTCATCGAACCGCGCCCTCCCGCTGCTTCTGGTCGGGCTGGCGGGAATGACCGCGTGCTCCTGCACTTCCCTGAGTGACACGGGCGCTCCCGACTCGAGAACCTCGGTCTCCGATGCGCGCGCAGCTACGCCCGATTCAGGGATTACAGTTGCCGATGCGGAGGCAGCCGCGCCCGACTCAGGGACCTTCACTGCCGACGCGCAGGCGGCCGCGGCCGAGGAGAGCCCGGTGGCCTGCTCGGACGGCTTCGACAACGACGGCGACAACAGGGTGGACTGCGCCGACCCGGACTGCGCCAGCTTCGCGTTCTGCCAGCACCCCGATGTAGGCCACGCTGCTGACACCTCCGTGCGGCCGGACGCCGAGGGCCTCGATGCCGGAGCAGGAAGCGACGGCTCCTTCATCATCCGAGTGGGCAGCTTCGGCGCGATGCCCGACGGCGTCACCGACTCGACCAGCGCGATCAACCAAGCGTTGGCCGCGGCGGCGAGCGCGCCAACGGGGCCGGTGGTCGTGCAGTTCGACCCTGGAACCTATCTGCTCGCATGCCGGAATGCCTCCAATCAGGCTTGCCTTCGCTTCGAGGGAACCGCCTCGAGGACGCGCGACATCCTGATTGCCGGTCAGGGCGCGCAGTTGCTGATTGGAAACCCGAACGCGGGAGGGTTCCTGGTATCAAACGCCACGAATGTGACCATCGCGAACCTGACCATCGATTACGTCGCGCCGCCATTCACCCAAGGGACGATCGTCGCAGTGGCTTCCAGCGGCATCGGAGCCCCGAGCTTCGACCTGCACGTCGACCCCGGGATGCCTACCATCCCCGCCTCCCTGTGCGGGCTAATGGGGACGAATGGGAGCGACAGCGCGCTCGGCTACTACCCGAACGCGAGCTTCGGCGTGGTCATGGACGCAGCGAATGGAAGAGCCATCAAGCGCAACGCATTCCCGGGAGCCGCCGTCCTGCCGACCTCGTGCCAACACCTGAGTGCGATGACCTGGCGCATCGGCATCACAGCCGACGTCCTTCCGTTCATCGCTGCAGGCGACCGCTACGTCCAGCTCCTCGGCAGGTACTACACCAAGTCCGCAATCTGGTTCGACTCGTGCCGGGACATCACGGTGCGAGACATCGCGGTCCGAGCGAGCGGCGGGGTGGCCACGCTCTTCACGGGTAATGAGGGGACGATCCTGGTCGACGGCCTGCAGGTCCGCTTTGCGGCGGGCTCGAGCCGCATTCTGACGACCAATGCCGATGGCGTGCATCTTCAGCACAACTGGGCGATTCCGACGATCAGGAATTCGTACTTTGAAGGAATGGCCGACGACGGCATCAACAACTACACCATCGCGAGCTACGCCATGACCACCAACGGCGCCGGCCATCTCCGAATAAGCGCCCAGCGCCCGGTTCGGGCAGGCGACTGGATCGAGGTCATCAACCCCGATACCGGCGCGCTCCGCGGCGGGGCGGTTGTGGCTTCGGCCACGCCGGTCTCGGGATCGCTGGTCGATCTGACGCTGGACCGCCCCATCGCGGGGATCGAGGTCTCCTCCTCCGGGACCGCCGCCTCCGGAGACTGGGTTTTCGACACCTCTGCCGCGGGCCCCCAGGCAGCCATTCAGAACAACTTCTTTGGCAGACACCGAGGCAGGGACATCGTTCATCACAGCGCCCAGAGCCTCATCGAGAACAATGTCTTCTCGGACATCAACTGGTGCGCCATCCAGCTGACGCCCAATTTCGATTTCCAAGAGGG
Source organism: Deltaproteobacteria bacterium (assembly GCA_016218885.1). Lineage (GTDB taxonomy): Bacteria > Myxococcota > Myxococcia > Myxococcales > UBA5297 > JACRCT01. Next base: position 13,303 of record JACRCT010000318.1, read on the forward strand.
GCCCAACGCGCATTCGGTGACGATTCGCAACAATGAATTCATGGGCGGAGACCTCCCTTGGCTGGCCCAGGTCGTCGTCACCGGCACCGCACGCTCGGGCATTCCGCAGTACGGACCGAGCGATATTCACATTCTGGAGAACTCTTTCTCCGGGTCGCCAACTGTCAACATCGAGATCGGCTCGAGCTACCAGGTAACGGCTCGAGCAACCCAGGTTCTTGCGGATACGCTCAACCAGAGCTGTGGCGCGATCAAGATCCACGACAGCAGCTCGGTCGTCGTGGACGGATTGGTGGTGAGTGACCTGCGCCCGAGCGGTCAGGCGTTGGTAGAGGTCGAGTCCTCCATCGGGGTTACCATCACCAACGTGCAGGGCCCCTGAGGCCGCGGGGAATTCGAAATCGGAACCTGGCCCCGGCCTTCCTACGGCGTGCCCAGCGCAACCACCGCGCGGGCCGGCCGGTGCCGCAGCGAGAGCAGCATCAGGAGCCAGCGCTTGAGGTAGGTCGTGGGCAGGAAGTTCTCGATGACGTAGCGCCGGGCGTTCGCGCCGAGCTGGCGGGCGAGGTCGGGGTTGCCCAGCAGCTGGCGGATGCGATAGGCGGTCCCCTCGACGCTGTGGACCAAAAAGCCCGTGGTGCCCTGGAGGATCTGGCTTCGGATCCCGCCGACGGCACCGCCGATGACGGGCTTGCCCTTCCACATCGCCTCGGTGACCACCAGCCCGAAACCCTCGCGCACCGACTTCTGGACCACGATGGTCGCCGCGCGCTGCAGGGCGTTGACGTCGCGCCCGGTGCCGGGCGCCATCACCAGCACGTGGATGTTCGGGTCGCCCTGGGCGGCCTCCTGCACTTCGGCCAGCACCTGCGCACCCTCGGGATCGTCGTTGGCTGCGCCGCCCACCAGCACCAGCTGGCAGGGATGGCTGCGCGCCGCGCGCTGATAGCTGCGGATGACTCCCACCGGGTCCTTGAGACGGTCGTAACGCGAGACCTGCATGACGATCGGCAGCCGCGGGTCGAGCTGGTATCGCTCGAGCACCGAGGTGATCTCGCTCTGCGTGAGCTCGGTGTTCTTCTCGTTGAGCGGGTCGATCGCCGGCGGCGCGACGTACTGGGGGATGGAGAGCTCCTTGGCATACTCGGGCAGATGGAAGGCTGCGCCGTCGTAGCGCTCGACGATCTGCCGCAGGAACGACCAGGTGCCGGGGTCGGCATCCGAGAGATCGATGTGGCAGCGCCAGAGCCAGCGCGCCTTCTCGCCGCGCTCCTTCACCAGGCCGAGCGGCTGGGGGTCGTGGATGCACTCGAAGTCGGCGTCGCGCTCGAGGACGCCCAGGTTCTCCTGGGTGGTGTCCCAGAACAGCTTCAACCCCTCGGGCGTCAGCACCTCGCGCGCCCCGTGCAGACTGTTGTGGATAGCCTTGGTCACCTCGAAGAACGCCTGGCTGCCTTTCATGACGTCCCAGCGGGCGTCCAGCCCGACGTCGCGCATCAGCGGCACCAGCGTCCCGAGCAGCTCGGCGACCCCGCCGCCCACCGCGGTGGAGTTGATGTGCTGCACCCGCGCGCCCCGCAGATACGAGGCCAGGGTGCGGATCTCGTGGACCTCCTCCAAGCCCACGAATGGCGCGTAGTCGTCCAGGGACTTCTTCGGCAGATCCACGGAAACCCTCCTTGGCCTATTGCAGGACGTCGCCGATCCGGCGCCCCAGCTCGTAGAGGTCGGTCGAATACGGCGAGAGACGTTGCACCTTCTGGGCAGCCTTGTCGTAGCCTTCGGCGCGCAGCCACAGAGTGAAGTCGTTGTCGCGCTTGCCCTCGAGCAGGGGCGCGACCACGAAGTGGTAGAAGATGCTCTGGGCGGGCGCCTTCTGGGAAGCTGCCACGAACGAGCCCAGGGTGTCGGCGGTCAGGCCGATGGGGAAGATGAACGACTGGCAGTTCTGGAAGCAGAGGCGCTGCTTGAACCCTACCGACGGCGTGTACTCCATGCGCCCCACGTAGTCGCCGATCGTGCGGACGAGCGCCTGGCGCATGTCCTCTATGGCCGTGAAGTCGAGCGGTTCGACTGCTGCCAACAGCTCGGCGAGCGGCTCGTCCCCCAGCGTGCTGCGGGTCCAGCGCGCGAAATCGTTGATGAACTCCGAGGTGGTGAAGTGGCGTCGGAAGAGCGCGAAGTGCAGGTGGTAGAAGATGCTGCTGGCCGGCACCCGCTCGATCGCCGTCTGCAGCGTGCGCGCGCTGTCGGCAAAGAACCCGTTGTAGAAGCCCAGGGTCGCGGCCGATTTGAACACGAATGGCGACTTCGACATCGCACGCCCCCTCCCTGCCAATCTGGAGAAAGGTAGGCGCGCGGCGTTCCCCCACCAAGAGACGAGCACCCGTATCGTGAGACTCGGCGATGAGGCCCTCGCTCCTCAACGGAGCGGGTCAGTGGCCGCTCTGGCTCGTTGCTGCAGCGGGGCGAGGCCGTCAGAATCCACCGGCATGAGCGAGCGAACGGCAATCGTGGCGGGCGGCACCGGGCTGGTCGGGGGCTGCCTCACCGATCTCCTGCTGGCGCGGCCCCAGTGGTCGCGGGTCATGGGCGTGACGCGTCGCCGCACGGGCCGCAGCCATTCGCGGTACCAGGAGATCCCGGTCGACTTCGCCGTCCTCGACGAGTCGCGACCGCTTCCGAAGGCAGAGGTCGCTTTCTGCTGCCTCGGGACCACCCTGAAGAAGGCGGGGAGCAGGGAGGCCTTCCGGGCGGTGGACTTCGACGCGGTGGTCCGCTTCGCGAAGGCAGCCAAGGCCGGCGGCACCGAGCGGCTCGTGGTCGTCACCGCTCGTGGAGCGCACCCCGGCTCGTTGATCTTTTACAACCGGATCAAGGGTGAGACCGAGACGGCCCTGCGCGTCTTGGGGTTCTCGAGCCTGGCCATCGCGCGACCATCGCTGCTGCTGGGCGATCGGCAAGAGCACCGGCGCGGCGAGCACGTGGCCGTCGTGGCCTCTCGCTGGCTCCGGCCGCTTCTGGCGCCGCTGGACTCGAGGCCCATTGAGGCGACGACGGTCGCCAAGGCGCTGGTGGCCATCGCCGAGGCGGCACCCGAAGGCGCCCGCGTCTACGAGAACCCCGAGCTTCACTCGCTCGGGGCTTGAGCGGCGGCTTGGCTGACAGACTGGACGAACCTGTGCCAGTAGCGCTCAGCGACCTGGGAGCAGATTGAGCCTGGCTGCCCTTCGCAAATTCGGGCGAGGAGCTGTCACACCGGGTCCGGCGCCGGCATCCAATACCCGAGGACTTCAAGACATGCCTGGTCCCTCCGAAGACGCCGAATCACCGTCCGTTCCAGATGAGCAGCTGGCGGCAGAGGCCGTTCGCGGCGGGCGCGCCGCGCTCGAGGAGCTCGTCCAGCGCCACCGGGCGTGGCTCTACAACCTCGCGCTGCGCTTCCTCTGGGAGCCGCGTGACGCCGAAGACGCGGTGCAGGAGATCCTCCTACGGATCGTGACGAGGCTCGCGACCTTTCGGGGCGAGAGCCGCTTCCGGACCTGGGCCTACCGCATCGCCGTGAACCACCTGCTGGGCGCCCGACGGAGCCGCGCCGAGGAGGCTGTGCGGAGCTTCGAGTGCTATGGCGAGTATCTCCGGGCGGCCCAGACCAGCGAGCCCTCCGCCCCGGGCAGCCCCGAAGACCGGCTGCTGGTGGAGGAAGCGAAGATCGGCTGCACAATGGGCATGCTGCTCTGCCTCGATCGCGAGCAGCGCATGGTCTTCGTCCTGGGGGAGATCTTCGAGGTCTCCGATGCGCTGGGGAGCGAGCTTCTCGGGTTGTCCCGAGACAACTTCCGCCAGCGCCTCGCCCGGGCGCGGGCGCAGCTCGAGAGGTTCCTGCGCAGCGAGTGCGGGCTGGTCGACCCCTCCAACCCCTGCCGCTGCGCCCGGAAGACGGCCGCCTTCATCCGGGATGGCATCGTAGATCCCGACAACCTCCGGTTCGCCCGTGCCCACGTGGGGCTCGTCCGCAGCGTGGCGCCGGCGCGTGCTCAGGCGCTTGGTGACATCTCCGAGAGCTGCGCGCGCACGCTCTATCGCGAACAACCGTTCCTGGAGCCCTCCGCGCTCACCGGGCAGCTGCGCGAGCTTCTACGGAGCCCCCACCCAGGAGAGGTGAAACCATGAGCGATGAGGCCGTCAAACAAGAGATCTGGTCCACCATCCGCGCGCTCAATGACGCCTGGACCGTCCATGACGACGCCGAGAAGCTCCGCGAATACTTTCATCGCGACATGGTCGCCATCACTCCCACGGACCGCCTGCGGCGGGAGGGGCGCGAAGCCTGTGTGGCGGGGTGGAAGGGCTTCATCGAGCAAGCCAAGGTCACGCGTTGGCGGGAGCTCGAGCCGAAGATCCACGTCTATGGTGAAGGCCGCTTCGCGGTCGTGACCTACTACTACGAGATGGCCTGCCAGATGGGCGGACGTGCCTTCGACCTGAGCGGGCGCGACATGCTCACCCTGGTCCTCGAGGACGGGCGCTGGTGGGTCGTCGCCGACCAGTTCTCGAGCTATCCGGCCTGAGACCCTGAGCGCCGCTCGCCTCGACGAGCTGGAAGTCCCCAGGACCCTGAGCGCTCAGGTCGACGAGACCAGCTCTCAGCCCCGCACCTGTCCGTCGCCGACGACCACGAAGCGCTGCGCGGTGAGCTCGGCGAGCCCCATGGGGCCGAAGGCGTGCAGCTTGCTGGTGCTGATGCCGATCTCCGCGCCCAGGCCGAGCTCGCCGCCGTCGTTGAAGCGGGTCGAGGCGTTGACCATCACCGCCGAGGCCACCACCTCGCGAGTGAAGCGCGCCGCCGCGCTCAGGTCCTGCGTCACGATGGCCTCGGTGTGCAGCGAGCCGTAGCGGGCGATGTGCTCCATCGCCTCGTCCAGACCCTCGACCACACGAACCGCCAGGATGCGGTCCAGGAACTCGCGACCCCAGTCCTCGGGCGAGGCGGGGACGGCGGGGAGCCCTTCTTGCTGGAGTGCCGCGAGCGCGGCGGGGTCGCAGCGCAGCTCCACCTTGCGCTCGATGAGGCCGCGGGCGATGGCGGGCAGAGTCCCGATCGCGGCGCGATCGATGAGCAGGCACTCGGCGGCGTTGCAGACGCCAGGGCGCTGGGCCTTGGCGTTGACGGTGATCTCCAGGGCCTTGCGCGGGTCCGCCGCGGCGTGCACGTAGACGTGGCAGACGCCCTTGTAGTGCTTGATCACTGGGACGCGTGCGTTCTGGGCGACGAAGCGGATGAGCCCCTCGCCGCCTCGGGGAATGGCGAGGTCGATGAGCTCGTCGAGCTGCAGCAGCGCCAGCATCACCTCGCGGTCGGGCGTCTGAACGAGCTGGGCTCCCTCGGGGGCCAGCCCCGCATCGCCCAGGGCCGCGGCGACGACACGGTGGAGCGCGAGGTTGGTCTGCAGCGCCTCCTTGCCTCCGCGCAGAATCACCGCGTTGCCGCTCTTGAGGCACAGCGCCGCCGCGTCGACGGTCACGTTCGGCCGCGCCTCGTAGATCATCAGGATGACGCCCAGGGGAATGCGGACCTTCTGGACGGTCAGGCCGTTGGGCCGCCGCCAGGTCGAGGTCACCTCCCCGATGGGATCGGGCAAGGCCCGCACCTGCAGCACTGCATCGGCCACGGCTTCGAGGCGCTTCTCGTCCAGCATCAGCCGGTCGAGCAGCGCCTCGGAGAGCCCCTGCGCCTTCCCCTGATCGAGGTCCGCGGCATTGGCCTCGAGGATGGGCCGGTGGCCCTCTCGCAAGCGCCGGGCGAGGGACTCGAGCGCGCGGTCCTTCTGCGCGGTGGGGGCAGCGCCGAGCGAACGGGAGGCGGCGCGCGCCCGCTCGCCGAGAGCGCGGGCCAGCCTCGTCTTGTCTTGAGCAGAATGGGCGTTCACGTTCACCTCAGAGCTCCACCAGGTTGTCGCGATGCACCACCTCGTCCAGCCTCTTGTAACCGAGCAGCCTCTCCACCTCGTTCGAGCGGTGGCCGGCCACCTTGCGGATCTCGTCGGCGCCGTAGGCCGCCAGCCCGCGCGCGAAGACCACGCCGTTCAGGTCGGCGATGTCCACGGCCTCTCCGTGGCGGAAGCTGCCGGCGACTTCGCGCACCCCCGAGGGCAGCAGGCTGCGCTTGGCGACCAGCAGCGCCTTCCTGGCACCGTCGTCCACCTTGAGGACTCCCTTGGCCTTCAGCGCGTGCGCGAGCCAGCGCTTGCGCGAGGCCATCCGCGGCGCGGGCAAGAACAGGGTGCCGGCAGGCTCTCCCTCCAGGATCCGCAGCAGGATTCCGACCTTCTTGCCGGCGGCGATGACCGTGGCCGCTCCTGCCTCGGAAGCGCGACCCGCGGCACGCACCTTGGTGAGCATGCCTCCGGTGCCCAGGCCTGACGTCGAGCCCCCG
>JACRCT010000319.1 GCA_016218885.1 Deltaproteobacteria bacterium
AAGCCGGGGAGCATCGAGGGGCCGCAGTACTGCCTGGCCGCCGACTGCTCCGCGAAGGACGACTCGATCTCGAACTTCCGGTTCAACCGCGACTACCGCGTGGACCTCATCCTGTGGCGGGAGCTGTTCGACGGCGTGACCGACGCCTTCTACGTCAAGCCTGGCGCGAAGTACGAGATCACCGAGGGGCTGGGGCTGTGGGCGAACCTCGTCTACTCCAGGGCCATCTTCGGCGAGTCGACGCCGTCGTCGCACCTGGACGGCGGGGCGCTCACCGGCGATCCGAACCTGGGCGTCGAGTTCGACGCGGGCGTGAAGTACGAGTCGGGCGACGGCTTCATCGCCGGCATCAACTACGGCGTCCTCTTCCCGTTGGCCGGCCTGCGCAACAACATCGTCGACCCCAGCCTCGACGCCGAGACGGCGCATACCGTGCGCGGGTTCTTTGTCATCAAGTACTGAGATGGTCGCGACCAAGTCGACAGTCGACAGTCGACAGTCGACAGTGGGTCGCTCGAGCCTGGCTCCCGGCCAGGGCTTCCGCCTGCTGGCCACGCTCGCTGCCGCACTTCTGGCGAGCTGCGGAATCCGCTGGCTGCCCCACCCCCCGGCCGCGGAAGCTGTCAACTCCCCTTCCGGTCCCGACGCCGGTCCTCCAGCCCCGCCCTGAAGCCAATCGGAGCCGGAGGCGCATGCACTACTTCGCCTACAAGGGCCGGGCGCCCCGCGAGCTGCACGCCGAGGACGTCGCGCTGCGGGCCATCGCCGACGCGGTGGGCACCCCGACGTACGTCTACTCGGCCGCGACGCTCCGCCGGCACTACCAGGTGGTCGACTCGGCGTTCGGCCGGCGGCCGCACCTGGTCTGCTATTCGGTGAAGGCAAACTCGAACCTGGCGGTGCTCTCGCTGCTGGCTCGCGAGGGCTCGGGTTTCGACATCGTCTCGGGAGGAGAGCTCTTCCGGGTCCTCCAGGCCGGGGGCGATCCCGGACGCGTGGTGTTCTCCGGAGTGGGCAAGTCCGAGCTGGAGATCGGCGCGGCGCTCGACGCGGGCATCCTGGCCTTCAACGTCGAGAGCGGGGAGGAGCTGGACGCCGTGGCGCGGATCGCCCGGCTCCGGCGCAAGGTCGCCCCGGTCGCCCTGCGCGTGAACCCGGCGATCGATCCCAGGACTCACCGGCACATCGCGACCGGCCTCAGGCGGAGCAAGTTCGGCATCCCGGTGGAGAGGGCGGCCGAGCTGTACCGGAGCCGGCGCCGGGTCCGCAGCCTGCGGTTCGTGGGCGTGGACTGCCACATCGGCTCTCAGCTCACGCAGCTCGACCCGCTGCGGCGCGCGGTGGCGCTGGCGGCGTCGCTGTACCGCACGCTGCTCGCCGAGGGGCTGCCGATGCAGTACCTGGACGTCGGCGGCGGGCTGGGGATCACCTACGTCGAGGAGCGGCCGCCCTCGCCGCTGGAGTACGCGACCGCCGTCGTGGAGGCGCTGGGCGACGTGCCGGCGACGGTGGTGGCGGAGCCGGGGCGGGTGCTGGTGGGGAACGCCGGGCTGCTGCTGGCGCGCGTCCTGTACCGCAAGGAGGAGGGCGACCGGCGGTTCGTGGTGGTGGACGCGGGGATGAACGACCTCATCCGTCCGGCGCTCTACGGAGCGCACCACGAGGTGGTGCCGGTGCGAGAGGCGCCGGCGCGGAAGGTGGCGGTGGACGTGGTGGGGCCGGTCTGCGAGTCGGCGGACGTGCTCGCGCGGGCGAGGCGGCTGCCAGCGCTCGCTGCGGGCGACCTGCTCGCGGTCATGAGCGCGGGCGCCTACGGCATGTCCATGGCCTCGAGCTACAACTCCCGCCCCCGCCCGGCCGAGGTGCTGGTCGAGGGGAGCCGGTTCCTGGTCGCGCGCGACCGCGAGAGCTACCAGGACCTGGTCCGCGGAGAGCGCGCCGGACCGGCAGGGCGGCGACGCAGGCGAAGGTGAGCCGCAGGAGGCGGAACCGGCCAGTGCCGATGCCCTCGTCCTCGCACTGTGGTTCGGGAAGCCCAAGGCGGTCGGCTCGACCGGCGAGCGCTGCGCCGCCTTTCCTCTGGTGAGACCTCCCAGATTTGGAGTACGGTCCCGCGCAGCCTCGCAGTCACGCTCGAGGCTGCTGCACGGGCGGGGCATCCCGCTCCGCTCACACCATTCGCCGCCCGGAGCCGCACGATGCGAAAGGCTGTCCTGCTCATCCCTTGGGTCTCCCTCTCCATGCTCACCGGCTGCGAAGGCACCACTCAATCCGGTGCCGACGCCGCCGTCGCCGCTTCCGACGCCGGAGCCTCCCAGGGCGGCGACGCCGAGACGAGCTCAGGCGCCGACTCCGGCGCAAGCCCCGACGGCGGCTCCGGCGCAAGCCCCGACGCCAGCTCGGGAGGGACCGACGCCGCCACCACCAACCCCCTCAACCCTTCCGACGGAAACATCGCCGTCGCCTTCCGCGACGTCTCCGCGGACTGCAACGCCGTCACCCTCCCCGTGACCGTCGCCGGCAAGGGCTCATCCAACCCCAACGCGAAGCCCGCGCGCGCCACGATGCTCATCGCCGACTCCACCGTCGGGCGCATCACCGCCACCTTCTACGGTGACCTGGCCAGCGGCAAGACCTTCACCTGCGCCTCCGGCGGCGCCGACGGCACGGTCTCGGTCTCCAACATGGAACTCATCGCAGGCAAGTACCACTACTGGGGCGCTACGGGCTGCGCCGGAGCGACCACCACCTTCGTCAAGATCGACGCGCAGATGCACCTGGGTAGCCTGGTCTCCTTCACCGTGACCGGCGCAACCATGACCAAGAGCTCCGGCTACGACGCCGTCGGCACCTACACCATCGACATGGCGGGCACCAAGGTGAACCCCATGGGGTTGTAGCGAAGCTCCGCCTCGGACCGTCGAGCCGGACCACGGGGTTGGTTGCGGCGGAGCTTCGCGTCGAGAGTCGAGAGTCAAGGGTCGAGAGTGGGTTGGAGGTGGCTTGCCGTTCCC
>JACRCT010000320.1 GCA_016218885.1 Deltaproteobacteria bacterium
AACAGCGTGCCCGTCCCCGAGGATGGCAACCGCGTCGACGACTACGACCCCGCGACTGTGCCCAACGAGAACGGCAAGGACGCCAGCAGGGCCAACTACTGCCATGACCTCGAGGAGGGCGGCGTGCGCGGATGGCGGGTGCCGACCCTCGACGAGCTCAGGACCGTTGCCATCCATGAGGCCCATCGGTACTTCGGGGTCGATACCGAGCAGATGCTCATCTCCTCCACCGGCGCTGGCTTGTCCTATTCAGCCCTCCGCATCAGCGACATGCAGGGCAGCGGCTTCGCCAAGGACATCCCCCATGCCTTCGCCATCTGCGTACGCGGGGAGTGGTGAGGCACCCACGCTCGCACGAGGCTAGCCTCGGCAGCTGGACCCGAGCGGCTGACAGGAGGGCGGGCTATCTTCGGCGCAACAGACGCCGGTGCAGCCATCGCACACGCACGCACCGTCGGTGCACGCCTCCCCGTGAGCACAGACCCGGGGCGCGCCCTGGCACTGCCCGCTCTGGCAGACGTCGTCCATGGTGCACCCGTCGGAGTCGTCGCATTGGCCCCCTTCGTTTCCCGCGCCCGAGTCGACACACCTGGGAGGGCTCGCGGCGCAATCCATCTTGCCGGCACGGCAGGGGTCCGGCATCGCGCACGTGGCGTCCGGCACGCACACCGAACAGACGCCTTCGATGCAGTACGACTGGGCGGCGCCGCAGTCGGCGTTCGAGCAGCAGTGTGCACTCGGGATGCACTTGCTTCCGCACAGCTTCTGCTGGTCGGGACAGGAGCACTGGTGGGCCCGGCAGACCTGCCCGGAGGTGGCGGCGCAGTCGGCATCCTGGCAACAGGCGGCGACATCGATGCACTCGCCTGCGCAGCTCCTCTTGCCTGCCGGGCACTGACACACGCCGTCCTGGCAGACCTGCCCAGCGACGCTGGCGCAGTCGGAACTGGCACAGCACAGCGCATTGTCGATGCACTTGCTTTCGCACTCCTTCTGGCTCGGGGGGCAGATGCACGCCTGGTTCTGGCAAACCTGCCCCGCGACTGAGCTGCAGTCCCCGTCCGTGCAGCAGACGGTGCCCGGGATGCACACCGCCGAGCAGAGCTCGTGCCCGCCGCCGCAGGAGCATGCCCCTTCGGTGCACGTGCCACCGGCTCCGCAATCGGTGCTCTCGCAGCAGCCCGAGCCGGCCTGGCAGGTGCCCTGGCAAAGGCGCTGCTGATCCGGACACGCACAGCTGCCTTGGAGGCAGATCTTTCCGGTGTTCGCCCCGCAGTCGTCGTCATCGCAGCAGTTGGTGTCGGGGATGCAGAGGGTCCCGCAGACCTTCTGCCCGTCGGGGCACGCGCAGGTGTTGGCCGCACAGACCTGTCCGGCGACGGTCGCGCAGTCGGTGGGGTAGAGGCACTCGACACAGGAGGACAGAGCGCAGATGGGGCTCGTCGCCGGACAAGCGGTGCAGCTGGAACCACAATGCTGAGCCACGGTGCACGGGGAGCAGGTGCCGGCATTGCAGAAGGTTCCGCTCGCGCAGGGAGAGCACAAGGCGCCGCACCGCTGGTCGATGATGCAGCGCTCGCAGGTCCCGGCACGGCAGTACCAGCCCTCTCCGAGGCTCTCGCAGTCCCGGTCGAGGTGACACTGGGGGCCGGCGTCCGCTGCTCCGGCGTCTTCCTCGACCATCGCGTCGGGCGCGTCGGGGCCGCCTGCATCGGCCGGTTGCCCGGCGTCGGGCGAGGCGGCATCGGGCGCGATGGGCAAGCCGGCATCGGTCACGCCCTCGCTCCATCGAATCTCCTCGAGGTCGAGGAAGAGATGGCAACCGCCGAGGGTGAACAGGGGTGCGGCGAGAAGCAGGGCAAGGAGCGTGCGGCGGCTCATGGGAGAGCTCCCGAAAAGACGAGGGCTCCCCCCGAAGCCCGTGGTGCGAGGCCGATGGCGAGGGTCGAGGCCTTGGGTGAATCGAGCCCCGGCTCGGGCGATGGCGCCCAGAGCGTGAGGTAGAGACCGGCCCCGGCGGCCACGGCGCCGGCGGCGAAGAGGACGTCGGCGACCACCATCTGCGTCGAGGTGCGGTCCTTGAGCCTCGACATCTCGTCGGCGCTCGCGGCCGCCTTCGCGTCCTGAAAGCTGCCGCGCGCGAGGAGTCCGAAAACGACTCCTCCGGCCAGCATCGCCGCTCCTGTGCCGTCCAGAACGTACCCCACGGTCCGTCGCGTGGAGCCGGCCGACGTTCGGGCGACCGCGGCGGGACGCTTGGCGCCAGGCTGCAGGACCTCGCTCAGCACCTGGTCTACGCCCGCGGATGCGACGTCCACGAGCGAGGCTGCCGTCGGCACCCTGTAGCTCTGGCGCGAGACGGCCTGGGCCTTGGAGACATTCAAGACGGTGAGCGCGAGCACCCAGATTCCACCGACCTCGGCAACTTCGGAAACGAGCAGGTAGTCGACTCCGAGCGCTCCACCGATCTCCGCCAGGCACGAGCTATCGGTGCACCCCAGCATCTGGCGCTGCTTGTCGAATCCGAGGAGGGTCGCGAGGTCAGCCGTGGAGAGCACGCGCACCGGCTGCTTGGCGGCCTCCGCGGCGATGACCACCGAAAGGCCTTGGACCGTCTTCGGGTCGATGCTTCCCGAGGTCTTCACGTCCAGGACCGCGAGCTTGGGGATGCTCTGCTCCTTGGCGGCGGCGGCGGCGTGGGCCCCCGTTAGAGCGACTGCCATGAGGAGGGCCGTACCCAAGGCCCATGACTGTACCTTCACGCCGAGGCTCCTTGCCGGCCCCTGCCAAGACAGCGCCCAAAACGCGCCGGGGGGCACCGCGTCTAAGGAGCACATTGAGGAACAACGGGCAAGCGAAGCTCTGGGCTTCTGCTCGGCTACTGGACCGGGATGGTGAACGGGCCTCCGGCATGATGCTGGAAAGCGCTGTGGGTATCACGACCGGCCTACCCGCCTACCCCTCCTCGCCCGAGCCGACTAGTAGGCGATGCTGCCAGCGGTGGGCGGGCAGCCTCGCTGAATCATCGCGAACCTCCGCTCCACTCTGGTCGCACACACACTCCGTAGCCGCGGTTTGGGACACTCGTGGGCCACGCCGGCAATGCGTGGCACCAAGCCTGCACGGTGGCGCGAAGCTCGCCGCGGACATTCCTCGATCCATTGCGGAGTACCTCGTGACCGCTCGCATCTGCACTGGCGCCGCCATCGCCCGTGCCCCCTTGCTGCTTTTCGCCAGCCCCCTTTGGGCCAGTGCGGCCGCGCCCAGGCCGATCATCGGCGCTCCCATTGCCGCCGGCGACCGGCTCTTGAGGAACACGCTGCCGCCCAACCTCGACAGAAAACTGGCACTCGCCTACCGCATAGCGCGCGCCGAATGGCATCCACGGGGCGGCGTGCATCCGCTGCTCGGGAACAACGTCGACGCCAAGGGAGTCAGGGTGACGCTGCGGCTCGTCCACGCCGTGACCAGCGGGGACGTCGCGCAGATCGAGACCCGGGGCTGCGAGGTGGACCGGCTCGACGACGGCGCGGTCGCCAACCTCGGGCGCGTCGTCGCTGCCACCTGCAGCTGGGAGGGCTTGTGGCAGGCGAGCGCGCTGCCGGCGGTCGAGCGCATCACGCCCATCTTCGGCATGCGGGTCCACGCCCCCACCCTGCCGCCGCTCAATACCACCGGTCGCGAGACCGAGGCCTATCCGCTGAGCGAGTCGGTCTACCCCGAGCCGGGTGGCGGCAAGGGCATGGTGATCGCGGACATGGACAGCGGCGTGGACGTCTTCCACCCCATGTTCTTCCGCGCCGACGGGGGCCGTTACCCCTGGATCGACCTGGACGGCTCGGGCGCCTTCGAGCCCGGGACCGACGCGGTCGACTTCAACCGCAACGGCGTGGCCGACCCCGGGGAGACGCTGCGCATCATCAAGGCTGCGGTGTACTGGCTCGCCGATGACTCCACGACCTACAACACCGAGCCGGGCTTCGTCGCCGGGCTGGACTGGCTCTATCAGGACGAGAACGGCGACGGTCAACGCAACCAGGGCAGCGCTCCTCCCTACGGCGACCACAAGCCCACTTTCGGCGAGCAGCTGTACGTCGCCGACGACGTGAACAAGAACGGCCTGCTCGACGTGGGAGAGAAGCTTCTGCGCCTGAACACGCCCAAGATCCGCGCCGTACACATCGGGAAGTGGACCTTCCGGCGCGGGACCAACCTCTCCATGACCCCTCCCGAGGAGGGGCTCTCCCACGGGACGATGGTGATGGGAACCCTGGCCGGCGGCGTGCCCGGCGTGACGCGCTACTGGGGGATGGCCCCGGAGGCCGATCTGCTGCTGGCGCAGCATGGCCAGGGAGGCTCGTTGGTGACGGACCTCGCCTGGGCCAAGTCGGAGGGCGCGAAGATCGTGCTCTGGGAGATGGCGACTTGGTTCTGGGAGGCCCTCGACGGCTCCTCCGACCTGGAGCTGGCCTGCGACGACGCCTTCGACGAGGGCGTCCTGCAGATCGCCGCCGCGGGCAATCTGGCGGGCTCGCGCAAGCACCGCCGCAAGCTGCACGCCGCTGGAACCGAGACCGTGGACCTGGTCATCCCCGAGGGTGCGACCTATGAGATCGGCGACTTCCTCTGGAGGGAGGAGGCCTCGCTCTCCTTCTCGGCCACCTTCGACGGCCATACCGTAGAGCTCGCGCCGCCCAACGGCCAGACGACTCTCGAGGGCACCTCCGTGTTCTGGCAGTGGTCGGAGTCGCCGCGCAATACGCGGCAGCTCGCCTTCTATCTCTCGTCCCAAGCAGGCTTGCGCGGCCAGACGATGAGCTTCGAGGTGCGCAACACCGGCGGGCCGGTCACCCTGCACGGCTATGTGACCGACAGCACCAGCAGCTGGAGCGGCGGCTCCCACTGGCCTGCCGACACCACCGACGAGAACACCTACGGAACCCCCGCAGTCGGCGACAAGACCCTGGCCGTCGGCACCTACTTCGTCGACTTCATCGGCTCCCATTTCGCCAAGGGACAGCTGGCCTATTACTCGAGTCGAGGACCGCGCATCGACGGCCTCGATACCCTCGACTTCGCCACTCCCGAGGACCACATCACCGCGATGGCCGGCTTGAATACCCCCCCGGGCGCCCTGATGGTCGGGGGAGGCACCTCCAACGCGTCTCCAGTCGCGGTCGGCTCGGCGGCCGTGCTTTGGGGGCTCAATCCCACCCTCACCGCACAGGAGCTCGCCAGCAAGCTGCGCGAGAGCGCGGTGGCGGAGGCGGCCATGGGCCCCATCCCCAACGACTCCTGGGGCCGGGGCAAGCTGCGGGTCTTCCGCGCCCACACCGGCGCAGGCGCCCCTGCCAACGAAGCCCCCGTGGCCGCAGGCCGGGTCACGCGCACC
>JACRCT010000321.1 GCA_016218885.1 Deltaproteobacteria bacterium
CCGACTCGCTGGTCGAGGCGATCTGGTGGGAGGTCGAGGCCAGCTGGTCCACGGCGACCGCCACCTTGAGCAGCGCCTCGTGCAGCGCCGCGCCCGCGCCGTTCACCGCCTGCTTGATCTTCGCGTGGTCGCCCGTGAAGTCGCCGGTCATGCTCACCTGAAGGTTCTGGCTCGCATACTCCTGCAGCACGGAGATCGCGGCGTTCACCGGGCCCATCACCGAGTCGAGCGTCGCGTTCACGCCCTCGATGATCTTGCGGTAGTCGCCCTGGTGCCGGCTCGCCTCAGCCCGGGTCGCGAGCTGGCCCTCCACCGCCGAAGCACTCAGCATCTTCGCGTCGGCGGCCAGCGCCTGGACCGCATGGGCCACGCTGCCGATGGCCTCGTCGATCACCTGGAAGGTGCGGCCGCACTCCGCGGTGTCGGCATCGGAGGGAGCCGGGGCCAGCGACACCGCCAGGTTGCCCACGGCGATCTTGCTGAGCGCCTCCTGGACCTTGGCCACCTCGGCACCCTGATAGTCGGAGACCTTGCGCGCCCTGCTCTGCGCTTTGCGCACCTCGGTCTGGTCGATCACCACCTCGAAGGCCCCGATCACCTCGCCCTGCCGATTGCGGATGGGGATGCCCAGGTAGTCGATCTCCAGAGCCAAGCCGTCGCGCGGCCTGGCGACGGTCTCCGACTTGGCCGGACGGCCGTCGGACATCGCGCGCCGGCAGGCGCAGCGGTCGGTGTTGCAGTCCCCGGTCTTGAAGTAGCTCGCGCAGGCCATGCCGCGAAGCTGCTCCACGGTAGCCCCTCCCACCTCGAGCCCCTTCTTGTTCATGTAGACGACCTGCAGGTTGCGATTGATGATCATCGCCGGCAAAGGCATCGAGTCGATGTAACCGACCAGGTAGTCGAAGGTCGCATTGAAGCCCTCGATCAGCTCGCGGAAGGCGCCTTGGTGACGCGTGGCTTCGGCGCGCGCGTTGAGCCGGCCTTCCACCGCTGCCGAAGTGAGAAGGGCCGCGTCCTTCCCCAAGGAGTTGATGGCCTCGATGGCCTTGATGAAGTTGCGGGTCAGCACGTCGCTCTCCGACTTGGGCGCCAGCTTGACCTCCAGATCTCCGCCGGCCAGCGCCTCGGCTCCTCGGGCGAGGTCATGGAGGTGCCCGATCAGGCGGTTGAGGCTGCTCTTGATGGCGTCGAAGTCGCCCTGATAGCTCGCGGTGATCGGGGGTGGGATCTCTCCCCTGGAGATGCGGTCGACGTAGTCGGCGGCGACCTTCACCGGCGAGACCACCGCGTCCAGCATCTGGTTCACCCCGCCCACAATGTCGGCGTAGGAGCCCTTGAACCGCGAGGGATCGCCGCGGGTGGCGAGGTTGCCCTGCTTGGCCGCCCCGATGAGACGCTGGGTCTCGCCGACCATCTCGCGCACGGTGTTGGTGGCGGACAGGAAGCTCCTGGTGAGCCGGTCGTCCTCCGACCGGAGCTTGAGCTGGGCATCCAGGTCGCCGGCGGCGAGCGCCTCGGCGCCCTTGGCCACCTCCTGGATGTAGCCGATGGTCCGCCGGAACGAGTCTGCCAGCTGGCCGGTCTCGTCTTCCGAGACGTGGTCTATCCGCTCGTCCACCCTCCCCTCCGCCAGGTTCTCGGCGGTCTTCATCATCTTCTTCAATGGCCCGGTGATGGAGCGCGTCAGCAGCAGGCCCAGCCCCAGCGCCAGCAGGGCGGTGACGACCACCGCGAAGACGGTGCTGCTCGTGGCCGAGGAGGCGTTTTGGCTGGTGTCGGCGGCGAGCCTCTTGGCGTCCGCGGTGGCCTGGTTCACCATTCGCTCGAGCGTGTCACGGGCGAGGTCACCGTTGGGCTTGGCCTTGGCCATCGCCGCCATCGCCTCGGCGTGCTTGTCCGCCTCCTTCAGGGCGCCGATCTGCTCGACGTCGATGAGGAACTGCGCCTTGGCCCTGTCGAACGTCGCGAACTCCAAGCGCATCTGCTCGGTGGAGATGAGCCTCTCGAACTCCTTCGCGTGCCTCTCCAGCTCGAGGTTCAGGGCAGCCAGACCGCTGCGCCTCTCCCGCACCGCGTCCCGGTCGGGCGCGAGCATCACGTCGCGGATGTGGACCCGCGACCGCTGGTAGTGGGTCGAGAGCTCCGCCAGCTGCCCCAGCGGCTGCGCCGCGGTCTCGTACATCTGGGCGCTCGCGGCGCTCGCTCTCTCCAGGTTGCGCACGGCATAGAAGCCGATGCCCAGCATCAGCGCCGACACCAGCACGAAACCACCGACCAGCTTCGTCCCGATCTTCAGGTTGAACAGCATGCAAGCCCCCCTTCGGTTGAGATGTGAATCGCCGCCGTGCCGCGCGCCCTAGAGCTGCGCCGCCTCCTGGGCCCCGCTCGCGGCTGCTCGCTCGACGACGTGCTCGCTCTCCCCGCTCGAGAGCACCTTGCCGATGTCGAGCAGGAAGATGATGCGACCCTCGGCCTTGCCGACCCCGAGGATGAACCGGGCGTCGACGACCGTGGACCCGAAGCTGGGCGGAGGCTCGATGCTCGCCTCGCCGATGCTGAGCACCTCGAGGACCTCGTCCACCAGGACGCCGATGGTGAGCTCCTGCGCCGCGCTCAGGTACTGCACCACGATGATCACCGTCTGGTCGGTGGCCGCGGTCTTCTCCATCCCGAACTTGAGCCTCAGGTCCACCACCGGGATGACCTTGCCGCGCAGGTTGATGACCCCGCGCATGAAGTCGCAGGTCCGGGGCACACGGGTGATCTCCATCAGCCGGATGATCTCCCGCACCTTGAGGATCTCCAGGCCGTACTCCTCGTCCGCGAGCTTGAAGGTCATGTACTTGCCCGCGGACGTGCTCGATTGCGCCGCGTCGTTCCCATCGATGGACATGGCTCTTGGCCTCCCTTTCCGTTCACTGCAGCTGTCAGCAGGCTGGTGCGCCCGGGCGGGAGTGGCCGCGGCCGTGCGCGTAGACCACCTGCTCGGCGTTCACGATGAGGCCCACCGTCCCATCGGAGAGGATGGCGGCGCCGGAGACGAACGGGGTCGGTGGGATCCCGGCTCCCAGGCTCTTGATGACCACCTTCTGCTGGCTGACCACCTGGTCGACCACCAGCGCGGCCTGGCGGCCCATGGCCTCGATGATCACCACCAGGCCGCGGGTCGGGTCGGTGACCGCGTCGCCGATGTCGAGGAGATCGCCCAGGCGCATCAGGGGGAGGATCTGGTCTCGCACCCGGATGCACTCGCCGCGCTGGGCGAAGCAGCTCAGCATCTCCCGGGAAGGGACCATCGACTCCACGATGCAGAGGGTGGGGATGATGTAGCGCTCGGCGCCGCAGCGGATGAGCATCCCGTCGATGATGGCCAGGGTGAGCGGGAGGAGCAGGCGGAAGGTCGTGCCCCGGCCCGGCCTGACCTCGATGTCGATGCGGCCCCGCATGGCGTCGACGTTGCGCTTCACCACGTCCATGCCCACGCCGCGCCCGGAGATCTCGGTGACCTGCTTGGCGGTGGAGAAGCCGGGCAGGAAGATCAAGCGGTAGATCTCCGAGTCGGACAGCGCCTCCCCTTCGCGCACCAGGCCCTGGGCGACGGCCTTGCGGAGGATCGCGTCCTCGTCGAGGCCTTGACCGTCGTCCTCGATCCGTATCTCGATGTGGTCGCCCTCGTGATAGGCGCCCAGGCGCAGGGTGCCGGTGGGGTCCTTGCCAGCGCGGAGGCGCTCCTCGGGGGCCTCGATGCCATGCCCCACGGCATTGCGGATCATGTGGACCAGCGGATCGGCGATCTGCTCGACCATGCTGCGGTCCATCTCCGCACCCTCGCCTGACAGCTCCATGCGGACCGGCTTACCGCTTCGGTGGGAGAGGTCGCGGACCACCCGGGCCATCTTCTGGAAGACCCCCCGGACCGGCACCATGCGCATGCGCATGCCGATGTCCTGGGCGTCGCGCGTGATCTTGTTGAGCTGCTTGAGGTAGTTGCGGACTCGCGGCGAGGTCAGCCCGGCGATCTCCGGCTCGTTGACCACCATGGACTCGACCACCACCAGCTCGCCGACGATCTCCACGAGCTGGTCCACCCTGGAGACGTCGATCTTGATGGTCTCCTGAAGCCGGGTGGCCTGGGCTCCTGCCTGGGCCCGCAGCGCGTGCGCGATGTCCTTGGGCTGCGCCGCGCCCTGAGCCAGAAGCTCCTCGCCCAGCTTGCGGCCGGTCTCCTGCTGGCTCTCGAGCGCGTGCTGGATGGCCTGGCGCGGCACGTCGATGGGCGGCTTGGCGAGAATCTCGCCGAGCTTGTCGCCGGGCGCCGCGAGCGGGACCGGCTCCGGCGGTGGTGGACGGCCCGCCGCAGTCTCGGTGAGCAGCGCGAGCAGCGCGCCCTGGTCGGCGCTCTGAGCAACGACCACGCCTCGCTCGATAGCCTCGCGAGTGCTCCCCAGCCGCTGGCGCATGGCCTCGGTGGCGGTGAAGACGAGATCGAGCGTGCCGCCGCGGAGCTCCAGCGGGCCCCTGCGGACCTGGTTGAGGAGAGTCTCGACGGCATGGGCCAGCTCGGTGATGTCCCGGCACTCGAGGCAGCTGGCGACGCCCTTGATGGTGTGGAAGGCCCGCAGGAGGACGTTCACCGCTTCGCTGTCGGGGGGTTCCCTCTCCGCCTCGATGAGGACCTGGTCGACGCGCCCCAGCCAGTCCTCGGACTCGTGGAGGAAGTCCG
>JACRCT010000305.1 GCA_016218885.1 Deltaproteobacteria bacterium
ACGCAGACCGCCTGCTGGCAGACGAGCTCACCGTCGCAGGCGTTCCCCGTCCCGCAGGGGCAGTGCTTCTGCCCGTCGACACAGGCCTGGCACACCTTGTCGGCGGAGCAGACGGCCCCCGAGCTACACATCCCGTTGTCGAAGCAGAGGCAGCCGACCGCGCCGCGGCTGCAGTCCACGCACGTGCCGGCGACGCACTCGCCCTGGTCGCAGGCCAGCCCGTCGCCGCAGACGCAGCCGACTTGGCCGGCCAGGCAGCCGGCGTCGGCGTCTCCGGAGATCGGCTCCTCGCCGCAGCCGGCCGCGAGGAGCGTCGCCCCGAGGAGGAGAGACAGCCCCGCCGCCTTGAGGGGGGCGGCAAAGCGGCGTTCGAGGGTCACCGTGGTTTTCATGATTGCTCTTCCAGACGTCGAGGACCTGCTCCGAATGTGCACCAAGGCGCCCTACTGAAGCCTCGCGCAGATGATGCGGACCATGGCCTTGTACTCCCCGTGATAGGTGAGGTCCTTGCACGAGCCCTTCCACTGCGTGTTGGAGACGGGCCGGTTCACGTGCATGTCGTCCCAGTAGTCCGGGCACTCCGCGCCGCCGCCGATGAGCACCTGGCCCGGGTCGCAGTCGCAGGTCGTCACGCCCCCCACGTGGCCGTCGTAGCAGTCCTTCTGGGTGTAGCCGACGATGACCCTTCCGTTGACGGTGAGGTTTCCCGAGACGGTGGCCGAGCCGGCGCTCAGCGCTCCGCTGGTGGTCACCGAGCCGGCATTCACCGCGCCGGTGGCGCTGACCGACCCCGCGCTGACCGGCCCGGTCGCCGTGACCGAGGCCGCGCTCATCCCTCCCGTCGCGGAGACGGTGTCGGCGCTGACCGCGCCGCTGGTGGAGAGGCTCCCGCCGTGGACCACTCCGCTGGCGGCGATGGACCCGGCATTGATCGGGCCGGCGAAGTCGGCGCTGTCTGCCGCTATCCCGCCCACCGCGGTGACGGCGCCCCCCACCTCGAGATCGCCCGACACCCGGAAGTGGTCCCCGGTCGCCTGCCACAGCGTGTAGGGAACAGGGGCCAGCCGCTGGCGGCCCGAGAGCGCCACGTAGCTGGGCGCTCCGGCCGCCCCCGTGTCGACCTCGATGCCCAGGAACACCACGCTGCGGGCGAACAGGTCGGCCGGGAAGGCCGTGTTCGCCCCCAAGGTCACCGAGAACTGGCCCGCCCAGACCGGCATCGCCGGCCACTCCTCGCTCCAGAGCGCGGTGCCTGCGGTGGCCGCGTCGTAGAGGGTGAAGCGCAGGTTCTGCGGGTTGGAGACCGCCCTGCCGTTGAAGTTGAGGACCCCGCGGTAGGGAATGACCTGGTTCTGCGCCAGCGCGGTCGAAGAGAGCAGCAGGGCGATCAGCGCGAGCGCGGAAGGAGAGACGCTCCTCGGGCGGATGTCAGGGTGCATTGGGTGCTCCTTGGTGGCTTCTCGTCGCGAGACTGAAGCGTCGGGAGGGGGCGCCGCCCTACCGGATGCGGGCGCAGAAGACGCTCACTGCCGTCGGTGCATCGGCGCCGGTGGTCCGGTCCCGACAGGCGCCATACCAGGAGTTCCTGGACAGCTGCGGCCAGCTCTGGGCGAGCACGTAGTTGTTGGTCATGTTGCAGCCGGCGCCGCCGGAGATGACGAACGTTCCAGGGTCGCAGACGCACTCCATCGGGGCGTTGCCGCTACACTGCTTCTGCACCACGCCGACGACGAGGTTGCCGCCCACGGTCAGGTTCCCGGCGACCGAGCCCGCGCTGAGCGCGCCGGCCACGCTGAGGCTGCCCGCGGTCAGCGCGCCGCTGACGTTGGCGCTGCCCGCGGTCAGCGCACCGCTGACGTTGGCGCTGCCCGCCGTCAGCGCGCCGGTGACGTTGGCACTGCTGCCCACCGACAGGCTCGCGGTGGAGGTGGCGCCGGTCACCGCGACGTCGCCGCCGACCTCGAGCTCGCCCGCCACCCGGAAGCGGTCTCCGGTGGCCTGCCACAGCGCGTAGGGCACTGGGGCCAGGCGCTGGCGCCCCGAGAGCGCCACATAGCTCGGTCCTCCCGCGCCGCCGGTGTCGACCTCGATGCCCAGGAACACGACGCTGCGGGCGAACAGGTCGGCGGGGAAGGGGGTGTTCGCCCCCAAGCTCACCGAGAACTGGCCCGCAAAGACGGGCAGCGCCGCCCACTCCTCGCTCCAGAGCGCGGCGCCGGCAGTGGCCTCGTCGTAGAGGGTGAAGCGCAGGTTCTGCGGGTTGGAGACCGGCTTGCCGTTGAAGTTGAGGACCCCGCGGTAGGGGATGACCTGGTTCTGGGCGAGGGCGGTCGCGCCGATGAGCATCGTGGCGCATCCGGCGAGGTACAGCGCTCTTCTCGAGGATTCACGGAACATGGGGGCTCCTGGTCAGGGCGATTGGCCGCCGGGCACGTGCGCTCAGAGCCGGGTGAAGTCGGTGTAGTAGACGTAGAGCCGGATGTCGGTCAGCGAGTTGAGGTCGATGTCCTGGTTGGCCAGCTCGTCGCGCTGGTTGAGCAGCAGCTCCCACGAGGTGTTGACGTAGGGGCGATCGCGCAGGCGCTGGTTCTTGTAGATCTCGGCGGAGAAGACCCGGTTGCCGTTGAAGAACGGGTTGAGCACCGCCAGGTGCTCCGGGAAGCGGTAGTAGCTGTAGTCGCCCGCCACGCCGCGCACGGCGCTCGTCCCCTGCTGGTTGACGTACAGCCGACCCACGGTGTCGCCCACGCCCGAGCCGATGATCTCCGCCTCGAGGTAGGCGATCTTGTGGTTGCGCGTCAGCGGGGAGAGGGCCTTGAAGGAGGTCGAGAACGGCACCGCCAGGTAGCCGTTGCGGTCGAGCAGGGCGGGGTCGGTCAGCTTGCGGCGCAGCTGCTCGATGCGCTCGGCCTGGTCGAGCACCCGGCCGGTCTCGTCGATGCGCGGGATGCCCAGGATGTCGTCGCGCATCGAGAGGATGGCCACGCGGGTGTCCGGCAGGCCGTACTGCTCCTCGAAGTCGTAGAAGGCGTTCTCGAGGTCGAGCAGGTAGTTCTCGAGGTTGTAGTCGCCGTACTGCACCATCCGGATGAGATAGAGCTGCTCCTTCTTCGCCCAGGTCTGGCTGGTGTAGTACTCGAAGACCCGCGTCGCCCGGTACGCCTCGCGCATCGCGTCGTCGAAGGTGACGTCGGCGTTGAGGTAGGCGTCGTTGCGGTAGATGCGCACGTTGGGGTCGTTGCGCGCCGCCTGGATGTTGATGGCGTGCTGCTCCGACTCGTCGAGCTCCTGCTCCAGCCGCTTGGCCTGGTTGAGCATGCGGGTGATGTCGGCCAGGGCCATGGCGACCTGGTACTGCGCCTTGAGCCCCTCGAGGTCGATCTCCTTGAGCCGCAGCAGCGTGGTGGCCATGCGCGCGTTGGAGTCGATGGCGGCGGCGTCGCACTGGCGCTCCATCTCCCAGCGGGCGGTGTCGCGCTCGATGCTGGCGATGCCCTGCTCCATCCCCGCGATGGCGCCCTCGGTGATGGCGATGCCGATGTTGGCCGCCGCCACGGCGATGCCGTAGATGACGGTGGAGGCCGCCGCGGTGGGGCAGTCGCTGCCGCAGGAGACGCCGGCGATGATCATGCACTTGCCCAGCCCGGCGATGGTGGAGGCCGTGTTGAGCAGGCGGTCCGTCTGGCGCACCGCGAACTGGCTCCAGCGGATGGCGGTCTGCAGGTCGGTGATCTTGCCCTGCTGGACGAACTTGAAGTCGGCCATGGTCAAGGTCAGGTTGCACTGGGCCTCGACGCGGGCCTGCTCGATGGCCACCTCGTTGAGCACGTTGTCGTAGGCGGTGAGGATCCTCTTGAGGTCGACCTGGGTGACCTCGAACTGACCCATGGCATTGGAGATTGCGCCGTTGCCCATCAGCCCGCAGGGGTCTTCCAGCTTCTGCGCCTTCTCGTTCAGGTAGGCGTACCGGGCGATCGCCGGATAGATGCGCCCGTCGCTGCCGGTGAACGTCCCGCACAGGTCCCCGATCTGGCTCTCGTAGGTGGTGCGCAGCCGCACCAGCTCGGCCTGGAACTGGGCGGCATCGGTCTCGAAGGCCCGGTTGTTGGCCAGCGCCTCGTCCTCGCGCAGGTTGGCCACCGAGGTCTTTGCCTTGGCCCGGGCGAGGATCACCTCGAAGGCGTTCTGGTCGTTGGCGCCCAGGGCGGGGAAGGGGATGTAGTCGGGGGCCAGGCCGAAGAAGTCGAGGCTGTCGGTGATGGCGCTATAAACGTTGCGCATGTCGAGCATCGCCATCCGGTAGCGCTTCTGGCCCCGCTCCAGCACCTCCACCACCTGCGGCCGGTCTTCGGGCTTGAGCGTGTCGACGATGCGCAGCATCAGCCGTCCCAGCACCACCGACTCCAGATAGGTCGCGGTGTAGGCGCGCTCGATGACCGCGCGCGCCAGGTCCGGGCGGTGGAAGCTCTGGTAGCGGGTCGCCACCTGGCTCCAGGCGCGCGCCTTCTGGGTGGAGGCGCCGATGAGCCGGTCGAAGTAGGTGGTCACCGTGGGCGCGGTGACGAAGTTGGCCTTGGTCGCCGGCAGGTGCATCGCCTCGTCCAGCGAGTCCTTGAGGACGGGGCTCATCGAGTAGAAGTGGTCGAGGGCCTCCTGGTAGTACTGGGCCGCCTGATAGAGCAGGTGCATCTCCCGGCCCGGCACGCCGGAGAGGTTGATCCCGTTGGGCTCGAACAGGGTCCCCTCGAAGGAGACCGAGCGCGAGCCGGCCAGGTCGAAGCGCGAGGCGAAGGCCTGGGTCAGCGACTCGTCTCCGAGCATCACCAGCAGCTCGGCGTACAGCCGCTCGAAGCCGTAGTGGGTGAAGGCGGGGTCCATGCCGCTGCGGCAGTTCTCGGCGAAGGAGAAGTTGGTGCAGAGGTAGGTGTTGAGCTTGGCCTGGTTTCCGGCGTCGAGCTGCGCGTAGCGGGTGCGCCAGATCGACATCAGGCACTCGACGCGCGCGCGGGACGCCTCGATCGCGCTCGGGTCGTAGCAGTAGGGGATCTGGTTGGAGTCGGGGATGCAGACCTGCGGGGTGAAGCCGACCGACTGGCCGGTGCGGCTGACGAACTGCGTCTTGTAGCGGAAGGCGGAGTCGATCTCCGCGTAGAGCGGCTGGAACACCGCCTCCGGCTGGGAGAGGGCGAAGAACCTCTTGCCGTCGCGCAGATCGAGGCGGTTGTCGTCGCAGTAGACCCGGTTGGGGTCCGCGCAGCGCCAGGCCGGCCTCTTCTGGACCAGGACGTCGGAGCTGACCTGCCACTGGTTGAGCACCGCCTGGCAGGTCCCCGCGCTCCCCGCCGCGTGCGTCTGGCAGGGGAGCGCGGCGATCCGGTCCTGGGACATCCGGCTCTTGTCCACGGTGAAGTAGATCACCTCGCTGCCTGGAGGACAGGCCTCGCGCTGGTCCACGTCGCAGGCGGCGCGGTTCACGGCGCAGTCGGTCTTGTCGGTGCCCAGCTCGCAGATGGAGGTGCGCGAGCCGGGGCCTCCGTCGTCGCAGGAGTCGTTGTCGGCGTAGAGCGGGCAGCTGTCGTCGTTGGGCGGCTGGGTCCCCCCGTGGCAGCTGGTCCTCGCCCCTGCGCCGCCGTCGAAGAGCCCGTTGGCGACGCAGAGGTAGTGCACCGCCTCGTCGGAGGTGGCGGGGTCGATGAACGAGCCCCCGCCGCCGGTCACCACCCCGTCGATGAGCGCCTCGACCACGCGGTTCGGGTCCCGGAGCGAGGGGCCGCCCTCCTGCGGGATCTGGGCGAGGAGGTCGGCGCTGCAGGTGACGTCGAGCAGGGGCGGAGCCGGAGCGGGGCGGGTGTCGCTGACCTTCTGGCCCTCGAAGACGTCGGGAACGGAGTTGCTGTTGGCGTCGGCGTCGTCGAGGTCGGTCTTCTGCCGGTCGAGGATGACCACGCCGTAGGCCGCGAAGGGGCTGCCGGCGTCGTCGGGCAGGAACGACTCGAAGGTCTCCTTGACCACCAGGAACAGGCTCGACTGGTTGATGAGCGCCCCGTCCACCACGCTCAAGGTCCGCCTGCGGAGCCGGCCGTCGGGGATGGGGTTGGAGACGGCGAGGCTGGCGTTCTTCGCCTTGAGCGCGTCGTCGAGGTTGCCCTGGGCGTACCGGAACGGCAGCGTCGCGTCGCGGCACTCGTAGCGGTAGCGCAGGCCCGAGGTGTCATCGAGCTCGGTCATCCGCTCGAACCCCGGCAGGAGCCAGGGCACCCTGCTCAGGACGTAGCCGCTGTTGGCCGGCTCCTTCGAGCAGCTCACGTCCGCCGAGGTGCTCTCGTAGCGTCCCCCGACGTGGACCTGGGCGGCGAGATCGCGCACGAAGACGAGGCACGCCCCCTGCGCGTTGAGCATGCAGCCGGTCGGGTCGGACTCGAACGCCACGTCGATCGCCGGAGCGCCGGCGAACTGCAGGGCCACCGAGCTCTCGATGCGGCCGACGAGCTTCTTGGAATCGTCGGGATCGACCCTCAGGTTCAGCGAGAAGGGCAGCTCGACGACGCCGGTGGGGATGGGGAAGTTCTGCCGATCGGTGCTGTAGGCCCTCACCCCTTCCACGTTCTCGTCGTAGGGGAAGCAGGCACCGTTGCCGTGGCCGAGCATGGCCTTGCAGGCCTTCGTGACGGTGGGCCAGCGCCAGGACTCGACCCGGGTGGCGGTGAGCGCGGCCTGCAGCTCCTTGTACGAGGCGTTCCCGGTGCGGAAGGCGGCCCACTCCTGCAGGAAGGCGTTGCCGAGCTGCTGCCGCTTCTCGTAGCTCGCCTTGTCGCCAAGCCAGTCCGACAACCCGCTCTCTCCGAACTGGGAGAAGTAGTAGAGGTTCCCGGTCCAACGCCCTTCGGGCCGCTCGCTGTAGGTCATCACGAGGGTCCTGGTGCCCGCCTGGGGATGGCTGATCTCCAGGCGACCGTTCCAGCGCACCGCGGTGGTGTCACCGGCGCCGGCGAGGACGATCTCCACCTCGCCGCCGTGACCCTCCACTCCCACCTCGAAGCTCTGCACCAGGGCCTCCTTGCCCGCTTCGCCCATCGTGACCCAGGTCAGCGGACAGTCGGTGGCGGGGACGCACTCACGACCATCGCCGGCCGGGTCGTCGAGCTCGGTCGAGGTGGCGTCGGCGGCATAGGCCGCGTGGGCGCGCTTGCGCACCACGAACCTCTCGAAGGTCTCGCCGTCGTTGACGATCTTGATCGTCTGGCGGGTATCGAAGTTGGAGAACTCCAGCGCCTCCCGGCTCAGGTGGAAGCCGGCATTGACCGAGGTGTGGTCGGTCGAGCCGGGGGCGGCCACCGGCAGGCAACCCCCGTGGGCGCCGTCGTTGGTGACGCAGGAGAACCCCTGCGCGCAGCTGGCGGCCGCGGCGTCGCAGGGCTGTCGGCACGCCCGCTGGTGGCAGACCCGGCCCGCGGCGCAGTCGCCGTCCACCTCGCAATTGGACATGCACTGCTGGTGGATGCAGGCCTGGTGCTCCGGGCAGTCGAGGTCGCTGGCGCACGCCGCCGGCGAGCCTCCCGCCTCCACGCAGCTGCCCTGGACGCACTGGAAGCCTCCCACGCAGCCCTCCAGCAGGCCGTCGGCGCCGCAGGGGCGGAACGTGCCGTCGGAGGCGACGAGATCGCTCTGGCAGGGCGTCCAGCACTTGGGAGCAGTCATGCAGAGCTGCTGTACGCAGTCGAGACCGGGGTCACAGCTGCCGGAAGAGACGCAGGCGCACCCCTTGGAGCCGAGCCGGCAGGGGACACAGATCTCGTTCTGACAGAGCAGGCTGGTGCGGCAGGTGCCGTCGGCGAGGCAGGGGCCCCCGAGATATCCGGCGTTGTCCACGCACAGCTTCCCGTCCTTGCAGGCGAGGCCCGCCTGGCAGGCGCCGCCGGCGCAGGAGCAGTTGAGCGTCCCGGGAGCGCAGCCCAGCGGCTGGCACAGGCCGCCCTGGCACTCGTCGTCGGGCGAGGCGCAGGCACCACCGCCCTGGCAGGGGCATCCGGTCGCCCCCGCCGCGCACCCCGCGCTCTGGCAGACCCCGCTCGCGCAGACGTCGTCGTCGGCGATGCAGGAGCCATCCGCCCGGCACGGACACCCGCCGAGGCCGGCCGGGCAGCTGCCCGCGTCCAGCGACGGCGCGGCGCCGCCGACGTCGGGCGGTGCCGACGAATCGCCGCCGCTGCACCCCGGGCCCGAGCTGCAGATCAGGGCCAGAGCCGCCGCCACCAGCACCCTGCCAAGGCGCGAACCCGCTTCTGCCGAGCACTGGGTCACGACCGAACCTCCTAGATAGACGATGTGCTTCATCCGACCTCGCCAGCCCGCTCGAGGTCAGGGTTGGAGCTTCTGCCCGAGGTCGAGTCGATGGCCCGGGGCCCCTGTGAACAGTGTCAGTGGAGCGTGAGCCCCGGGTCGGCCACGGGAGCGCCCAGCCGGTCGTAGCACTGCACCGCGTTGACGGTGAGCGTGGAGGGGTCCAGCGGCTGCCCCGAGGCGTCCAGCAGCGTCGGCCTGCTCGCGGGCGCCGCGTCGGTCCTCGAGGTGAACGACACCGCCAGCCGCGAGCCGTCCCGCTTGTACCGGCCGATCACGCCCTCGCCGAAGACGACGGAGCCGACGGCGGCGACGCCGGTGTCGAGGAGGAGATCGCAGGCCCGAACCGCAGGGTTGATCACCACCGCGGAGGGGCCAGCGTCGGGCTCCCCGTTCTTGCTCTTGTCTTCGGAGCAGCCGGCACCGCCCGCCAGAAGCGCGACGAGCCCGGCCAGCAGCTGGATTCTGGTTGCGTTGGTCATGAGATTTTCCCCGTCACTTCTTCAGCGGGAAGCTGTGGGTCGGCTGCCACCGATCCTTCCCGTAGAACTTGGTGAGCAGATTCGAGATGTCCTTGTGCGCGGTGGCGCGGTTGAACATGAACTCGCCCAGGTTGGGGTCGAAGAAGTGCGTCATCGGGAGGGAGAAGATGCCGGAGGTCTTGTTGAAGGTGGCGATCGCGTGAGCCCCCGACTTCCAATCGCCATTGCGGTCTTTCCACTTCACGGTGATGCGGTGGTAGCCGGGCTTGGTGAAGCTCTGGGCCTCGGCGTCCTTGATGCTGATCCCGAACATCGGCGCGAACTGAGGCCTGCTCGCCATCGACTTGTCCTCGTTCTTGACGTGCGAGGAGTACTTCGTGGCGATGTCCTTGAAGTTGGTCTCGAGGTTGTTCATGCGCTGCTTGACGGTGCCTGCCTGCTTGCGCCCCTTGTTCATCAGGGAGAGCCACTGCAAGGAGAGCCCCGCGCAGATGCCGCCCTTGCCCGCCGAGATGAGCTTTCCCGATCCGGCCGTCTTGATCCCCAGCTTCTTGATGAGGTCGCCCTGGACGAACGAGGCCAGCTTCCACAGCCCCCGCAGGTCGTAGTAGCTCGCCGGGTTGCCTCCCACGTAGCCGTACGCGGCCGTCGACTCCTCGGGCTTCTCGGTGGCCATCGCGGAGGCCACGGCGAACAGCGGGTCGGTCGAGGTCCAGCGACCGATCTGCGGGTCGAGGTAACGGGCGCCGAAGTAGATGAGCCCCGTGGAGGAGTCCTGGGACTTGCCGGTGAACCCGTGGCCTGGCTGCTCACCTGTGGCGAAGCGGACCGAGCCGTGGGGATAGAACTCCGTCCTGCTGACGAGAGCGCCGGCCTCGTCGGTCGTCGCCACGATTGAGCCGAGCTGGTCGTGGTGCAGGTAGCGCACTCGCTCCTTGGTGCCGGTCAACAGCCGCTGCGCGCTGGCGAGGAGAAGCTCCTCGACGGCGGAGGCCTTCGTGAGCGAGGCGAAGCTCATCGCGCCGGCGCTCGCCTGCTGAGAGAGCCAGGCGTCTGCAGCGGTGATCTGGCCGTCGGGCCGGGCGAGCAGGGACTGATCGGCTCCTTCGGCGGGGGCCAGGTCCGAGAGGAACACCGCGGCGAAGCTCGGCAGCGACCGCTCCACGACGCGGTCCTTGTCCACCCGGACGTAGCTCATGGCCACGCCGTCCTGAACCTCGAAGTTCGAGCCGAGGTAGTAGGTGATGCCGGTCGGCTCGCGACGGACGAGCCGGTCCTCGTCGGGACCGTACACCACGGCGCTCGTCAGCTGCCCGGCACGCGTGGCGCTGACCAGGCGGCCCGCATGGTCCCAGCCGAAGGTCGTGTCCGCGCGCTGGATCATTTGCCCGGCCTGGTCGTAGGCGTAGGTGACGTCGCCGGCCTTCGTCACTGCGCGGGGGCCCGCCCCCGTCCCATACACGTAGCTCCCGACGTGGGCCGCGCTCGACGCGCCCCGGTCGGAGACCATGGAGGTGACGTTGTCGGCCGCGTCGTAGGCCATCGAGAGCGTCTCGGCCCGTGCCGACCGGTCAGGGTCCAGCCTGGCTTCGACGAGCCGGTACAGCGCGTCCAGGGTGTAGCGCGCGC
Organism: Deltaproteobacteria bacterium; assembly: GCA_016218885.1. GTDB lineage: Bacteria > Myxococcota > Myxococcia > Myxococcales > UBA5297 > JACRCT01. Next base: position 10,452 of record JACRCT010000305.1, read on the forward strand.
CGCCTTGGGGCGCCCCGTCGTCCCTTCGCCCGTCGGCCACCGCCACCACGTGGCCGACGCGGTCGCGCGTGAGCGAGTAGTCGAGCAGCGTCGAGCCGTCCTTCGCCTTGGCGCTCAGCGCCATCAGCCGTTGCCGCTCATCGTGCGTGCGGCTGATGACCGTTCCGTTCTCGAGAGCCATCCCCGCCAGCGACCCGCGCGGCTCGTAGGTCATGGAGTCGACGTAGCCGGGGATGGCGACGAGCCGATCGGCGCCATCCACGGTCAAGGCCAACCGCAGGCCCGTCGGGTCGGTGGTGGCCACCAGCCGATCCGCGTCGTCGTACTCGCTCCTGAACTCGAAGAGATGACCGCCGACGAGGCGACCGCTGTAGACCTCGCGGCCGCGGACGTCCCACCCGAAGCGGTCCTCGCCCCTGGCTCCCTCTGCCTGCGGATAGGTCACGCGCGCCAGGCGGCCCGCGGTGTTGGTGCACGCGGCGGCGGGGCACTCGCCCCGCACGTCGTAAGCGTAGTCGACCCGCGTCGCGGCCTCGTCTGCGTCCTTCCACTCGGCCAGGAGGCGGCTGGCTCCGTCGAACCTGGCGCGGCGCACGATTCCCCGCGCGTCGGTCTCGCTCACGCGATTGCCCGCATCGTCGTACTCGAAGACCGAGGCTCCGTGATCCGGGTCCTCCACCCGCACCACCCTGCCCAGCAAGTCGTGCTCTTCGAGGTGCGGGTGGCCGGCGGGGTCGGTCCAGCCCACCAAGCGTCCCAGCTCGTCGTAGCGGAAGGTATGGACGAGCGGGGCTCCCCCGGCGGTGAGCAGCCGCTCGACCGCGACGGAGGCCCCCAGGCCATTGATTCGATGCGTGGTGGGCGTGTCGGCGAAGCGGCCCGCGGTGTTCGTGTCCTCGAGGTCGTACTCCACGGTGGCGAGCGGCAGGTACACCCTGCGGGTGGTCGGCGCGTCTGCCCCGTCCTGGGAGGTGCTCGGCAGGATCTGCCGGGTGATGCGCCCCACCGCGTCGAACACGCTTCGCGTCGACCCGGTTCCCTGGGGCGGCTCCGTGTCGCAGGAGGGGCCGGTGCCGAGGTAGGGCTGGAAGACCTCCTGCTTGTTGCCCTTGGTGTCGAAGACGGTGAACCCGTCGACCTGGAACAGGTCGCCGTCCATCGCGATCTGGAGGCGCTCCTGGTACTGCCGCCCATGGCCGTCGAGGCAGAGCACCCTGCTCAAGTCGAACGCCTCGCCGGCTTTGGAGCGCATCTGGTAGACGATGCGGCTTTGGGGGCTGCCCAGCTCGTAGCGGTACTCCTCGGACGTGAAGCCGCTGGCCTCACCGGGGAAGGTGCGGGAGGCGATTCGCCCGAAGTCGTCGTAGGCGTAGAAGGTGCTGTTGCGCGGGTCGAGCGTCGAGCCCTCGCGCACCACCTGCCAGTCGGTGCTCTCGATGATCTCGTCCCAGAGTGGCTCGTACTGCAGGTCCTGGCGGAGCGCGTAGGGCCCCGCGGCGTCCTTGAGCATGACCTCGGTGCGGACGATGTGCAGCCCGGCGTCGTCGAACACGAACACCCGCCGGTGCTCGTCGCCTCCCGGAGCCCCCAGCGGATCGAGGACCTCGACGACGTTGCCGTGCGAATCGAACTTGTTGCGGACCGCGGTGATGACCTTGGCCGTGGCATCGACGCGCTGGACGATCCGGGCGACCTCACCGTGGTCAATCTGCCCCAGCGGCAAGCCCTCGAAGTCCGATCCGTCGTAGTAGGTGAGAGTCTCCGCATACTGGGAACTCGCAGGAGATCCGTCGGCGGCGGCCTTCCCGTAGCTGCGCTCGCGCACCACGTGCCGCAGGATCCAGCGACCCTCATTGCTCTCGGGCCGCGCGTGCTCGAAGCTCCGGTACTCCTCGTCGCCGAGGCATCCGCTTCCGCAGGGCGTCCCGGTGTACTCGGTCCCGCTGCAGGGAGCGCACGCGCCGCCGCCTATCGTCACCACTCCCAGGTTCGCTTCGAGAGAGACGTTGCCGTACCCGTCATACTCGTACTCCTTGCGCACCCTCGCCCATTGGCTCGAATCGAGCCCTTCGCGCTGCTCCGTGGTCTCGCTCGCCTGGCAGACGTAGCGCACCGGGAAGTCCAGCCCGGCGGCGGGGACCCCGGTCAGGGGACACTCGCCGTATTCGTTGGTCACGAGCTGCAGCGAGCGGCCGTCCTCGCCTTGGGTTTCGCGCGTCAGGAGCAACCCTGCGCGGTAGGGGTCGCTCGCTCCCACGTCGTAGATCTCGAGCCGCCGGGCCAGCTCGGTGGCTTCGTCGGCCGGCTCGTCCTCCTCGACGCGCTCGTATCCCCGGAACTGCTTCTCGGCGCCGTCGTAGAAACCGTCGTGGTAGGTGTAGTCCGTGATCTGATGAACCTGGGTCAGCTCGTCCCATTCGTCGGTCCGGCTCACCAGGTTCATCGGGCTGGGCAGCGAATACTTCCATCCCGCTCTTCCGCCGTCCCGTGCCTGGAACTCCACCGAGGGGAGGTAGCTCACGTCGGTCACCTTCCCGAGGCCGTTCTTGATGCGGCTCAGGAGGTTGGGCCGCACCGGGAAGAGCTCGAGATAGGCCACCTCGCCTGAAGCGCTCACCCACGCCACGTCGTGGGAGCCGTTTCCATTCATGTCGGCGTAGAGCACCTTGACCGTAGAGAGCCTCTCCGGGAGGACTCCCGACCCGAGGTCGGCGTTGGTGATCCTCCGCTCAGGGTCGAAGGTCGCGCCGTTCCGGTTGAGCCAGTACTTGACCTCGTTCCCGGCGACCAGGACGAGGTCGGCCAACCCGTCCCCGTTCAGATCCTCGAGGTCGGCCTGCACCGCCTCCTGGTCGGTGAACGTGAACCCCGCGACCTCCACCCAGGGGGCCCACTGCCCCCAGCCCAGGCTCAAGCGGTAGCGCAGGCTGCTCTGCGTCACCTGGATCGCGTCGAGCATCCCATCGCCGTTGACGTCGTCCAGCTCGAGCTTGTCGTCCTCGAACCCGGCCCCGATCGCCCCGACGCTCTCGTCCTTGCTGAAGCCGCCGCTCCCGTTGTTGCGGTACACCATCGTCACGTTCGCGGGCCCGCTCCCCTCGCTCTTGACCACGTCGATCCGCTTGTCGTTGTCGTAGTCCATGAAGCGAATCGTCCGCAGCTCGCCGTCCTGCGGCTGGAAGTCCCCCTCCATGTCCGGCAGGCAGGTGTCGTTGCAGGTCAGGAAGACCGAGTCCACGCGCGCCCAGTCGCCGCCGCCCAGGTTCACCAGCACGTCCCCGGTGCGCCGGTTCACCATGTCGGCGAACCCGTCGCCGTTCACGTCGATCACCTGGACGTTGGGCGAGCCCAGGTCGTGCGAGCTCTGCGTCCCCAGCGCGCTGTACCACGGCCCCGAGAACTCGTGCGTGCCGTTGGCCTGCAGCACGTTGAGCCAGAAGCGATGGGGCCCGGTCTGCGAGGTGTCCACCACGTCGGGCAGCGCGTCGCCGTTGAGGTCGATGAGGGTCGCGCGCCCGGCCCCGAGATCCACGCCCAGAGACCCCATCTCCACGACGTAGGGCTTCCTGCACGAGTCGCCCGCCGCGCACTGGGAGCCCAGCGCGCGCGAATACTCGAAGGTCTCGTGGACGGGGTACGCCCGGCCCCCGAACCCGTGCAGCTGCACTCCTGTCAGCCGAGTGAAGCCTCCCGAGGTCTCATAGGGCTCGAACTGCAGCTTGTACTGCCGGATGCGCTGCGCCCGCGAGAGCACGTTGACGGCCGAGAGCCGGACCTCGAGGAGCTCGTTGAAGCCCGCCTTGCAGTCCGAGAGCTTGTCATAGCGCGGCTCGTACTCGAAGGTGGCCTCGTAGAGCGGGGCCCCGCCATCGCCGGCAAAGACCCACCCGACGTGCTGGAGGAGCGTGACGTTGCCGACCTTGGTGTAGTCGTAGCGGACCTTGTGGCCGTACCGGTCCATCAGTTCCACCAGGTGATACCGATAAGTCCCGCCCGGCCCGGAGACCCGCGCCTTGGCGACCAGCGTCCCCGTGGCGTCCGCGCCGTAGTAGCCGATGCGGCCGTCCGGGAACTCGGCGGTCCAGTAGCCCTCTCGCCCGTCTCCCGCCTCCTTCCAGGTGTAGCGCACGAACCCGTTCTCGAAGCGCGAGCGATACACGGGTGGATCGGTCGCGGGGAGCAGCACGAGGTGCTCCGACCCATTGGCGGTGAAGCGGTCGTCCCGCGCGTAGCGGGGCAGGCCCCGCACGGTCATGCGCTCGATGTAGGGGATGTCGAGCGACCACCCCATCCCCACCACCGATCCGCCGCCGCCCGAGCTGTACGCGAGGGCGAGCTGCGGCGTCATCCCCGGGTAGCCTTCGGGGACCTTGATCGGGACCGAGTAGGACATCTGGCCCATGCTCGGGTTGATGGCGACGTTCTCGCCCACCCCTTCCAACGAGCCCGGTCCCCCGGGGAGGCTCACGCGGTCGTTGGAGATCCCCGTTCCGCCGCCTTGGCCCCACGCCGGTGGGCTGGCGACCAGCGCCGCCAGCGTGAACAGAGGGGCCAGAAGGCCCAACCCAGCGATCCTGTCGCGCGACACGTCTTCCTCCAGTCGGCTGCCTGCGGTGCGAGCCGTCAGCGGGTCTTGGCCCGCACCCGGCCCACGGGTGGAACCTCAAGAGTGCGGGCGGCGAGGGCGGGGAAGAGCCTGGCCCCGGGCCACATCCCGCGCAGAAACAAGGCGACGGATGGTTTCCCACGCCCAGGGTCGGCACGTCGC
>JACRCT010000306.1 GCA_016218885.1 Deltaproteobacteria bacterium
CTCCTTGTTCAGCTTGCCGACGTGCGGGATGCTCGAGGGGTGGTCGAAGGGCTCGTGGCAGCGGATGCAGAGCAGGACGATGTCGCCCTTGAACTTGACGGACTGCGCGATCCCCGCCTTCAGCTTCTCGATGTCCGGCTTCGTCTGGTGGCAGAACTCGCACCCCTCGAGCTTGTTGATCCGCTCGTGGGGGTTGATCGAGGCGAACTCCGCCTGGCGGTGGCAGTTCCAGCAGACCTCGTTGCGCACCTTGTAGGGGCCGCCGCGCAGGAAGTTCGGGTTCGCGGGGTCGAGGACGGGCGAGTCGCCGCCGGTGTGGCAGGTGAGGCAGGTCAGCGAGCCGTTGTGGAGCGGCCAGCCGGCCGGGATGCGGTCCTTGAAGACGCCCTCGACCACCTTGATCGGGTGGGCGTTCGCCTTCGAGAGGCCGGACTCGTGGCAGCGGTTGCAGAGCGCGTTCGGGTCGTCGCTGCGCAGCGGGATCTCGGCGAGCGTCTGCGCCCCCGGCGCGCCCTTGGGGAGCTTCGGCCGCACCGTGTGGCAGGCCTCGCAGAAGGCCTTGAGGAAGTGGGGCCTCACGCGGGCGGACTTCAGCGCGAGGGCGACGAACTCCTTGCGGAGGAACTTCTCCTCGCCCGTGCCGCCGTGCGGGTTGTGGCAGGAGACGCAGGTGTACTCCCCGCCGATCATCGGCAGGTTCGCCTTCGCGATCTCCTCCTTGAGGTTCGGGTCGGCGAAGGGGTTCACGAGCAGGAAGTGGCCGCCCCGGGTCGCCGCGTGGCAGAAGTCGCAGAGATCGACGGGGTTCTTGGTGAACTGGATCTTCTCGCCTTCCTTCGGCTCCTTGCCGTGGCAGAACGAACAGGCCTTCTTCCCCTCGCCGCCGCGGCCCTGGTGGGGGCTCTTCGCCTTGAGGCCCTCCCCGTGGCAGGAGCGGCAGAGGTCGCGACGGTCCTTGAACTTCGCCTTCGCGACGTCCTCGGGGTCGGAGGAGGCCGGGAAGCCGCGCATGAGCTTGAGGCCCGCGGTCTTGGTGTGGATGAAGTGGCAGGTCGAGCAGATGACGCTCCCCTTGTACACCCCCAGCCGCTCGAGGGGGAACATCTCGGGAACCTTGATCGGCGGCGTCGCCTTCGTGGGGTCCATGTTGATCGGGTGGACGTTGTCCGAGGCGTCGTGGCAGCCCATGCAGAGGTCGACGTTCCCCTTCTCGCCGTTTTTGAACTTGACGGTCTCCGCCGTGGTGCCCTCGGGGGGCTTCACGTCGTGGCACTCGGTGCACTCGAGCTCGCTGTGGGGGTTCGGCTTGTCGTAGACCTCCGCCTCCTTCTCCTTGGCGGTGTCGAGCTTGAGCCCCTGGGCCACGGCCGGGGCGGCGGCGAGGCAGACCGTCGCGAAGGCTGCGACGAGCCCGGCGAACACCCGCGCGCGGCCGGGCCACAGGTCAGATCGAGTCGGATTTCCCATTCCCTTACCCCTCCAGTTTGCCCGTGCGGATACTAGGAAGCTCCACCGTGGTTGTCAACGAAGCCGGTCATTTGGCGAGGGCGACGACGCCCGCCAGCTCTTCGGGGTTGAGCGCCCCGTAGTGGCCGTAGGCGATGGTGCCGTCCCGGTTCACAAGGTAGAGCGCCGGGGTCGCCTTCACCTGGTAGGCCTGGTCGATGAGGAACTCCTTCCCCTCGACCTTGTTGAGGAGCATCCGGAAGGTGAACCCCTGCTGCTTCGCGAACCCCTTCACGGTCTTCGCCCGCTGCGCCTCGTCGAGGTTCACGGTGAAGAACTGCACCTTGTCGGCGTACTTCGGCTTCTCCTGCTCGAGGATCGGCAGCTCGTCGCGGCAAGTGCCGCAGAAGATCGACCAGAAGACGAGCACGGCCGGCCCCTGCTTGAGCGCCTCGCTGAGCGTGAAGGGCTGCCCCTCGACGTCGACCGACTGGAAGTCCGGGGCCACGGAACCGACCGGGAGCGTGGCGGCGTCGAGCGCCCGGGCGGGCGCGGCGGCGAGGAGCAGGAGCCCGGCGGCGACCGCGGCGAGGGTGCGGCGAGCGTGGTTCGTCATGAATCCCCCTACTTCTTTCCGCCGGCGAGCACGGCCTTGATCGTCTCCTCCAGCTCCTTCTCGAAGCCGGGCTTGTAGCCCACGTGGAAGAGCCGGACGACCCCCGACTGGTCCACGAGGATCGTCGTCGGGAGCATGCTCACCCCGAGCTTGTTCTTCAGCTCCATCTTGGCGTCGATCACGGTGGGGTAGGGGATCTTGAACTCCAGGCCGTCGATGAACTTCTTGACCCGGGCCACGCCGTACGCGTCGAGGTCGATGCCGATCCCCTGGAGCCCCTGGGCCTGGTACTTCTGGTGGAGCGCGACGATGTGCGGCATCTCCTGGATGCAGCTCGAGCAGTAGATCGACCAGAAGTCGATCAGGAGGGTCTTCTTCTGCCCCTGGAGGGCCTTCGTGTCCACGCTCGCCCCGGCCATGTCGGGGGCGGTGAAGTGCGGTAAGGGGTCGCCTTCCTTGAGCGGGGTCAGGGCCGAGGCGTCGCGCGGAGCCGCGGCGACGGCGACGGCGATCCAGAGCGCCCCGGCCGCCACGGCGGCCAGCGCGCGGGTGCTCGCGGAAAATCTCATCGTGCCCCCGTCCTTGTTGCGGGTCGCCATTAGTTCCCGGGCACACATGCCCGAATTCCGATGAAAACTAACGATATGTCGGGAGGAAGTCAAGGATGCCGGTCGGCGGACTGCCGGACGGGGGGGAAGCCGCAGAGGTTGCGGGCCGCGTTCCGCTGAAACCACGCCGGCCCCGGGGTGTCTAACAGGGAGTTGGAAAATTCGCTTTTACGTCATTGCGAGGAGCAGAGCGACGAAGCAATCTGATGGAAACAATGAAG
>JACRCT010000307.1 GCA_016218885.1 Deltaproteobacteria bacterium
CGCGGTGGCGGTCACCCGCCTTCCCTCGTCGGGCTTTTCCGCGCCTGTCAGCTACCAAGGCGTATCGACCGAACTCCTTGGGCGGGACTTGCACCCGCGGGAACGGTGCACCTTCACGGCGCACCCCACCGGTGGGACCGACCCGAGAGCCAGACCGCTGCCGGGGCACCGTTGAGAGTCGGAGACCTATCCCCCACCGGTCGGACCGCGCGATGAATCGAGCCGGCGAGGTGGATACAATCCGCCCGCCATGCCGGCCCTCGCCTTCCTCGCATCCTTTGCCGCTCTCGCACTCGCGCAGTCCGACGGGCCCTCGGTGAAGGCCGGCGGCTTCGCCTCCGAGCGATTGGGATACGCCCTCGGCTGGGACTCCGCCGATCCGAGCGCTCCCGGCGTGGCGCGTCTGGCCGGCGTACCCTCAGCCACCTCGTTGACCGAGGCCAACCTGCAGCTCCGAGTTCGGCTCGGCGAAGGCTACGACGTCTTCACCGATCTCTCCCTTTTCATGAGCGCCCAGAGCGAGGCGACGGGGACGCTCCCGACCGCTGCGGGCGTGACCAATCGAATCGAGCCCTCGGAGCTGTACGCGAACCTGGGCTTCCACGAGCACCTGAACGGGCTGTTGGGACGCAAGCGGCTGGTCTGGGGTAGCGGCTTCGCCTGGAACCCTACGGACCTGCTCAACCCTCTGAAGGACCCGACCGACCCGACGCTTCAGCGCGCTGGCGCCTGGATGGCGCGCCTCGAAGCGCCCTTCGAGCGCTTCACGCTCACCGGCCTCTGGGCCCCGAAGATCGTGCGCACCCAGGCCGGCTTGCCGAGCCGCGTGTTCTATGAGCCCGGCGGCAGAGAGGCCATGCAGCTCTTTGCGGCCCGCGTCTACGCGCTGGTCCAGGGGGCGGACATGAACCTGATGTGGTTCTGGTCCAATCGGTATGCCGATTCGCTCCCGCACAGCCACCGCTTCGCGGCGTCGTTCAGCCGCTACTTTCTTGACGACTACGAGCTGCACGTCGAGGGCATCGTGCAGCGCGGCCGCGACACGGCGGTCGTCGACCCCACCTGCCTCCCGACCGAAGGCTCACTCGCGCCGTTGCTGGCCTGTCGAGCCACCGGCCGCCCCGTCGTCACGAGCGCCGGTCTGTCCGATCCCTCAGCGCTCTTCATCAAGCTCGTCGTCGGCACGCGCTACAGCTTCCCGGACGAGTCGCTGCTCTCGGTGGAGTACTTCTTCAACGGCCCGGGGCTCGACAGCGCGCAGTTCGCCGATCGCCTGCAACTGCTCGATCTGCTCCCTACTCTGTACTCGCTCAGCTCGGCCTCCCTCGACCTCGGCGCCCTGCTCTCCGGCGAGGCCGCAGCCGGCCAACCCTTGCGCTTCGACTTGCGCACCCAGCGACGGCACTACCTTCTCCTCGTCTTCCAGAAGCCGCGCATCGCCGACGACCTCACCGCCAGCGCCACCGCCATCGTCGGGCTGGAGGGTCCCAGCGCGCTGCTCTCGCCCAGCGTCTCGTGGAGCGTCCGTGAGTGGCTGAGCCTGTCCCTCTTCGCATTCATTCCGGCAGGCTCGGCCTCCAGCGAGTTCGGCTCTCTGCCCTTCCGCTTCCGCGCCCTGTTCGAAGCGCGGGTCTACTACTGATCAAGGGCAAGAGCAGAGAACGCAGGTCTGGCGGCCCTGATTCAGAAGCCGGCCTCCACTCCGAAGGAGAGCGCGGTGTCCAGGTCCTTCTTGTCCGGCGCCGGGCGGCTGTCGTAGCGCACCTGAAAGCCGAGCGATATCGAGAGCGGGTTCACGATCCGCGCCGCGATCTTGGTGGTGGAATTGATCAGCCAGCGGGCGTCGCCTACCACCGTTGGCAGGGCTTCCGCGTCCTCCGTGAAGATCACGTCCTTGTTCAGGGCGTAGCGGAAGGCCAGGCCGACCCGCGGGGCGGCGATGGTCTCGTCGTCGAGCTGAAGGCTGACCGGGTAGTACTGCTGGCGGATCTCCCGACCGTAGCGGAAGGCGATGTCGGTGTTGAGCCTGAGCCTGGACAGGTCGCCCTGCATCTCGTCGAGCCAGAGAATGCCGACGCCGGCCTCGCCGTAGGGCCGCTCCTCGATGCTGGCCACGTGGTCGGTGTCGATGCCACCTACCAGGTAGGCGGAGTAGCGCGGCGTCAGGCGGTAGGCTGCGCGGGCCTGGAAAGCTGCGTTCAAGGCCACCGTGGCGATGTCGCCGCTGTCCAAAGGCTTGGCCTGGCCGTAGGCCCCGCTGGCCTTGAGCCCCAGGATCCAGTTCTCGCTCTTGCGCTCTGCCGCGCCGGCGCCATTGACGGTGATTGATCGCGCGTTGCCCGTCAGCGAGATGAGGCTGAGGGCGACGGTGCCGCTCCACAGTGCACCCGGGGGCTCCGCCGGCTTCGTCTCGGTTTGCGGCGCCGCCAACGCGGCGGCAGGAGCCGAGCTCGCCGCGCCGACTCTCTCGGAGATCTCCCGGGCAGCCTCGGCGGCCTTCATCGCCGCCTCCGCAGCCTTCTCGGCGGCGGCGGCGGCCCGCTCTGCTGCCACCAGGCTTCGCGCAGCGGGATCCTCAGCCACGGGAGCCGAGGAGACCGCCGGCTCCGCGGCCAGGAGCTGTGAGACCAGCACCGCCAAGACGAAGGTAGAGCTCATGCGTATCACCCATTGGAAGGAGGCTTCGCTAGTAGTCCAGGAGGCTGGTTCCCCACTCCATGACGGGCGTGTTAGATGCACAACTGTTCCCGATGTTCCAGTCCTTTCGAGGAGCTTCAGTGACGAGGTGATGCCCGGCTCGTGTCACCGGACGGCCCCGCCAGCCTTGAGCGCTTCTCGGGGAAGGCGCTCACGACGGGGATCCCCGTCTCCGTGCGCCTCCGGACCTCGCCCAAGCCCCGAGACCCGGCTCCTTCAGGGAGGAGTGGGCGCTGCCGTCGTGAGCACGAATTGATAGGTGACCAGGCCCGCGACCTCGGCGCGGATGTCCGTATGCAGCAAGGGAAGCGCGCGCAGGCCGTCCTTGCCTTGGACCCTCAAGGCGGGAATCTGGCCGGCCCGGCCGAGCGGAGCGTCGGCGAAGGCAGCCCCGGAACCAGCCGCCAGCAAGAGGCAGGCGGCGCACAGAGAACGGGTGACCAGGCCGACAGGGCGCATGAGATCTCCTCGAAGCGGGCGTATGCGGGCATCGACACCCGCCCGGCGCCCGGAGTTCCCGTCGACCTGGGTGGCGGCAGCGCGGGCTCCAGTCCCTTCGTCGGGAAACCTTGCGCAAGATGGCAAGGGCTTCGGGCTTCAGAGGTGAAGCCTCGGCTCTTGGGGAAATTGGAAGTTTGGGGCCGCTGGACCTGGAGCCTGGGGTCTGGAGCCTGAAGCTGCCGCCGACACCCTCAGGGTTCCGGCTCGGCCCGGATCAGGGAGTTCGCGGCCGACGGGTGCTGGACCGCCGGCTGTTTTCGAGGCGCATCTTCACGAACCGCGACACGTTCAGGACGTCGTTCGCGGGCTCGGCGCGGTCCTTCCGCAGCGCGTTGATGCAGACGCCGCGCTCGTAGAAGAGGTAGCTCTCGCCTGCGCTGGCCCATCCTGGGGCCAGCTCCGCGCACAGCTTCTTGGCCAGGCCGGGAAGGACCTCGGGCTGGTCCACGAGCAGGATCGCCTCCACCTGGTCCTGGACCTTCTGGAGCACCTCGGCCAACGGAGGCTGGGTCTCCGGCTCACTCCCCTCGGCAGAACAGATCATCAGCAGTCGGACCGCACGGCTGATCCGGTCCTTGGCGCGCGCAAGGGTATCGGGCTGGTCGGCGCTGAAGACGTGCACGCCCCCGACCTTGGCGGTCATCTGGTCCTGGACCGGCACGGCGGCGAAGCGGAGGGTCTCGATTCCGTGGAGGTCGACCCTCGCCTTGGGCGGCAGCCGGGGGGCGACGAGCGGATTCCGAGTGACCCCGACCTCTGCGCCCCCCTTCGGCGCCACCTTCCCGTGCGTCTCCTCCCTCACCGATGCAGCCGCCAGCGCGGAGACCCGCGCGGAAGAGACCTTCCGGGTGCCCGCCCCGATCCGCTCGAAGACCGGGGCCCACAGGACCCGAGTGCGCTCGCTGGCGTAGGGCAACAGGCCGAGGCCGAGCTCGAACACCGACTCGAAGCGTCGCGACCCATCGCGGCTGAGCGCGCGCAGCACCGCCTCCTCCACCCCCGCTGGAAGGTCAGGCACGAAGTGGTGAGGAGGCTTCAGCGGCGCCTTCATGATGGCGTAGAGCACGGCGGCCATGTTCGGCCCGTCGAAGGGACGGGCGCCGGTGAGCATCTCGTAGAGGATGACGCCCAGCGAGTACTGGTCGCTGCGGGCGTCGACCTCTTCGACACCGCGCGCCTGCTCGGGGCTGAGGTAATACGAGGTGCCGATGACGTCGCCGTCCGGCGTCAGGGTGAAGTCGAGCGAGGTCAACGTGCAGATCCCGAAGTCGAGGACCTTGGGCATCGGCTCGCCACAAGGCCCGCGGGCGATGAAGATGTTGCCGGGCTTGAGATCGCGGTGCAGCAGCCCCTTATCGTGCACCGTGCCCACCGCGGCGAGAACGGGCAGAATCAGGTCGGCCGTCCGCTCAGCCCCCAACCGGCTCTCCCGTAGCAGGAGCTTCTCCAGGCTCTCGCCCTCCAGAAGCTCCATCACCAAGTACATCGTGCCCTGCTCGTCGCCGCTGTCGAAGACCGTAGCGATGTGCGGATGGCGCAGCATCGCCGCAGCCCGGCCCTCGCGCAGGAAGCGCTCCCGATCGGTCGCGCTCGTGTGGAGGTGCAGGGTCTTGATCGCCACCCGCTTCTCGAGGTCGATGTGTACCGCCTCGTAGACGGCGCCCATGCCACCTTGACCAAGGAGCTTCACCAGGCGGTATCGGCCGATCTGTGTCCCGGGAACCAGCATGCAGGGCTCAAGATACCGTCCCTACCGGAAGTCCACCAAGGGCGGCGCTCGAGGGGTCCGCCCTGCTGTGCATCATCACGACGCCCCGGATGCCGGGGTAAGGCTTAGCAAAAGCCTCGACCATGCCGATGAGAGGGCCGGGACGCCTGGCAAGAGGCAGGCCTATCTGCGCCAGAGAGGGGCACGCTCGAAGTGCGCGCCCTTGCGACGGCGCCGGCCAATCGCCTGAGCGTCATGAGCAGCAGGAGGCGGATCGCGCCATGAAGGTTCCCTGGCATGAGCGACTCTTCGAGGAGTCCGCGCCAGGGCACAGGCGCATGGCCCTCGTTGTCTGCCTGGCCTGCTGCCCCGCCTTCCTGGCGGCCTTAGCCACCTTGGGCGACGTCACCCGCCGGCCGTGGCCCTTCGCAGCGGCGACGGCGACCGTGCTCGGGGCCATCGCCTGGCTGCTCTTGCGGCCGTTGCCCAAGTGCGCCGACTGGGTCGGCGTGGGGGCCATCGTTCCGGTCCTGGCCCTCGGCTTCGCCATCTGGGCCTGCGGGTCCAACGGCATCGTCTTCCTGGGCCTTCTCGGCGCACCTCTTGCCGCAGCAGCGGCCCTCTTCGCTTCACGAGTGGTGGCTGCTTGCTGGGCCACCGCGTCGCTCATCGCCGCGATCGCCTTCTTCGGCCTGCTCGAGTCGCCCGCGGCCGTGGCCAGCTCGCTGCTCTTCTCGTGCGTCTACGGACTCATCGTTTGGGTCGCCAACGGCAAGTCGAGGCGCTGCCGCCAGGCGCGGCTACAGAGCCTGGCCGAACACCTGCGGGACGCCGAGCTCGTCCTCCAGCTCGACGGAACGATCGTCGACGCGAATGGAGGGGCGTGCTCGATGTACGGCTTCTCGCTTACCGAGCTGCGGGGACGGAACCTGGAGGAGCTCCTTGCCCACCCTTCGGAGCCCGGCGCCTCGCCCACCCGCGCTGGAAGCATGGGCTCGGTCTGCGAGGTCGAGCACCGCCGGAGCGACGGCTCGGTGTTTCCGGTGGAGATACGCCACCGAGAGTTCGCAGTCTGCGGAGAGACCTATCACCACTGCCTCGTGCGAGAGCTCACCGAGCAGAACCGCGCTCGGGAGGAGCAGCGCTTCCTCTCCACGCTGGTGGAGCAGATGCCGGAGGCGGTCGTCGTCGCCGACCTCGAGTCGCGTATCCAGCTCTGGTCCGGAGCAGCGGAGACCATGTTCGGATGGACCGCGACAGAGGCCCTGGGACGGAAGGTCCCCGAGCTCCTCGAAACGGAGTTTGAGGGAACAGATGTCGGCCAGATCATGGAGCAGCTGGGCCGCAGGGAGCGACTACGTCTCGAAGCCAGCGACCGCCGAAAGAACGGTTCCCGTCTGCTGACCCAGATCAGCCTGGTGCCGCTGCGCAGCTCGGCAGGAGCCATGACCGGCACGCTTGCGCTGGTTCGGGACGTGACCCGGCAGCGCACCATCGAGAAGATCCTGCGCCAGAACGAGGAGCGGCATCACTCGGTGCTGCACGCCATGGCCGAGGGCCTGATCGTGCAGGGAGCAGACGGCAGGATCATCGAGTGCAACCCGGCCGCAGAGCGCTTCCTCAGCATGTCGGCAGAGCAGCGAGAGGGACGCACCCCTCTTGGGACGCAGTGGCGGGCGATCCGTCCTGATGGCTCGCCCGTCCCTCCCCAAGAGCATCCCTGGGCGCTCACCTTGCGCACCGGCGAGCCCCGCTCGAACGTGGTCATGGGCGTCCCCCGACCCGATGGCCAGGTCTCGTGGATCTCCATCAACTCCGAGCCGCTGCGCGAGTCGGACCTGGCGGCCCCCTACGCGGTGGTCACCACCTTCGCCGACATCACCGCCCACCGAAACCAGGAGCTCGCCGCTGCTCGCAGCCAGCTCTTCCTCAAGGCCCTGCTCAACGCCGTCCCCGACCTGCTCTTCTACAAGAATACGGAGAGCATCTACCTGGGCTGCAACCGGGTCTTCGCCGAACGGTTCATCGGCCGCTCCGAGGCGGAGATCGTGGGAAAGACCGACTTCGATCTGCTGGAGGATCCCGCCCGCGCCGAGACCTTCCAGAGCGCCGACCGCGAGACGTTCGCCCTGCGCAGGCCGCTGGTCGTCGAAGAGGAGATCACGCTCCGCGACGGGACCCAGCTGGCTCTGGAGACGATCAAGGCCCCCTTCCTGGACGAGCAAGGTCAAGTCGCGGGGCTGGTCGGCATCAGCCGCGACGTCACACCGCACAAGCGGGCCGAGCGTCACCTCCAGCAGCTATCGGAGCGCGCCGAGGCGGCCAGCCACGCCAAGAGCGCCTTCCTGGCGAACATGAGCCACGAGATCCGCACCCCCATGAACGCCATC
>JACRCT010000006.1 GCA_016218885.1 Deltaproteobacteria bacterium
AGGTGTCGTACTTGCGGGCGATCTTGCCGAGGTTGTCGCCCTTCCTCGTCCGGTAGACGGCGACGTTGTACTCCGGCCTGCCCTTGGGCAGCAGGGGCTGCACGCGGATCCCTAGCTCCTGCGCGCGCGGGCTGTAGTAGCGCACGTGGTAGTGGTCGCGGTGACGGCGCGCGTGGAAGAGGATAGAGCTCTTCCCCGCGAAGAAGAGCGAATCGAGCCAGCCCTTGTCCTCGCCAATCGAGAGCGCGTAGTCGTAGAGCCTCTTCTGGATGCGCTTGTCGAGGAGGATGAACTGCACGTCGCCGAGGATGATGAGGGAGCGGACCAACGCCCAGTTGCGAGGCAGATCGAACCGATCGCCCTTCTTGCCGGGCTTGTCGAGCTCGTAGAAGCATAGGTCGATGTCCCGCCCCGCCTGGTGACTTTGGTGCGGGCGCAGCCACCCCCCCTCCTCGCGGCTGATGTGCCCGACGCGCAGCAGAGGGGTGTCCTTGAAGACGGCGTTCACCTCCTCGATCGCGGCGATCACGCCGTCGATGAGCTCCTGGGTAGCCCAGTGTCGGCCCGGGTCGAGGAGCTTCCAGAGCGGCCCTTGCGGGAAGTGGACTCCGTTGACGAGCCGGCCCGCGTCGGCAAAGCCGATGGAGATGGGGCCGAGTGAGGCAGGCTCCTCCTTCCAGCGGCGCTCGAGCTCGGCGTCCTCGAGATCGGCGCTGTAGCGATGCGCCGGAACCGACGGCTCGACCTCGATGGACGGGCCCGCAGCGTTCGAGTCGCTGACGGGCACGCCCACCGCCTTCGCCTCGACCGCCGCCTTCGCCTCGACCGCCGCACTCGCCTCGACCGTCGCACTCGCCTCGACCGCCGCCTTCGCCTCGACCGCCGCCTTCGCCTCGACCGCCGCCTTCGCCTCGACCGCCGCCTTCCCCTCGACCGCCGCACTCGCCTCGACCGCCGTCTTTGCCTCGGCCGGTGCACTCGGGGCCGGCGCATTCACCTCGGCCGCCGCTGGCACTTCGCGCGCGGTCTCGGCCGAAGGCCCCGCCTTCTGGTCCCCGGGCGCTGCCGGAGCACTGGGCTTCTCCACGGCGACAGCCGGAGCCTCCACCGTTTCGGCGCCAGCCATGGCAGGCATTGCGAATAGCGCGGCCACGACCACGCTCATGATCTTCGACCGCATGGATGAGCTCCGGCGAGGGAATGGCCGCCTTGGGAAGGCAGCGGGTCGAGCGGTCGGAGTCTAGGGAGGCGTCTGGAGGCTGTCCAGTTGCACGAGGGGGGAAGACCGAGGCGAGTCCCCTCTCGCTCTCCACCTGACTTCTCGAGACACGCTCTGCAGTGTCCGGCGGCCGCCAGGCTCGGCGATTCGCCTGCGTCCGTCTCGAGCGAATGCGCACGCGCGGGCGGCCTCGTTCTCAAGCTCGGCCGGAGCTGCAACCCGTTCAGCCCGAGCGTAGGCCCGCCAAGCGGGCCGGAGCCGAGGGCCAACCCTTCGGAATCACAGAGGCCCGGTGGACGCCCAGGGGCCGAGCCTATGAACGAGGCCACGCCGGCTGGCGAATACCTCTATCCTCGACGAGTTGCGCCTCACCGAGAGCCGAGCGATTAACGGTTGTGCCTGCCCCAAGTGTCCTGAAGTCGTGCCTGTCGCTCCCCCTCCTCCTGAGCCCTCCCGTGTCCCTCCTCGCGCTCGCGCTCTCCTTGCTGCTCACGGCCGACCCCACCCTGAAGCCCGTCGTCGTTCCCGAGGCGCTCCTCAAGGTGACTGCGGCTCCCGAGCTCTCGGGCCTGGCGTGGAGTTCCACACTCGACCGCTTCCTGGTGGTGGTCGACGACACCGGGCGGCGCGACCTCGGCACCGCGCATACGCCGCTGGTCCTGTCCCTCGCGCCCTCAGGGACGCTGGACGAGACCCCAGTGCCGATCTCCGGGATCAGCTCGCTCAACGACGCGGAGTCGATCACCCCTGGCCCCGACGGGACCTTCTTCTTGACCACCTCCCACTCACCCAACAAGCGCGGCCGAACCCCAGCCAGCCGCCGACAGCTGCTCCATCTCGCGCTGCGCGGCAGAGCGCTGGCGGTGCTGGGGCGGCTGGATCTGACCGGAGACGATGAGGCCTCGAAGCTGCTGCGCATCGCGAGGCTGCCGGAGGGCGCTGCGAGCCTCGACATCGAGGCGTTGGCCTTTCACGAAGGGGCGCTCTTCATCGGGCTCAAGTCGCCTTTGACCGTGGAGGGCGGCGCGGCGGTCATCCTGCGCCTGGCCAACCCTGTGGCCGCGCTGCGCGAGGGCCGAATCCCCCACGATGCCCTCACGCGATGGGCAGCTCTCCCGCTGCGCCTTCCGCTGGACGGCAAGGCGGTCTGCCAAGGCCTGTCGGACATGGTCTTCCTCGCCGACGGCTCGCTGGTGGCCTCGAGCAACGTCCCCAAAGGCTCCGCCCTCGACCCCGGAGGCGCCTTGTGGTGGCTCCCCTCCCCGGCCAAGCCTTCCTCCCCCGTGCTCCTCCACCACTTCCTGGGCCTCAAGCCCGAAGGCGTCGCGCTCGCGCCGTCGGGCAGCAAGCTCGTCGTGGTCTTCGACCGAGGTGCCGAGGAGCCTCGCTGGGCAGAGCTGCCCCTCCCTGCGGCGCCGCTACTGGCGCCATCGGCGGGGACGCCGCCCTAGGGAAAGCACGTCGTTTCGGGCCTCTCCGGGTGCTTGCGGACGGTTCCGTCGACGACGGGTCGATGCTACTGGCCCATGCACTCTACTTCCCGGCCGTGCAATGAGTATGGAGGAGTCGGATAGCAGACTGCCGCCGCACAGGCGCCGCAGGTGCCATTGGAGCAGTCATGAAGATCGGAGCAAGGCACAGGAGCGTCCTCGCACGCCGACGTTGAGGGTCTCCCGCCATCGACAGACACTCCCGAGGCGTGCAGCACGCACAGCTGGCCCGTGGTGCAGTTGGTGGTCCCACACGAAACCGGGCCATTCAGCGACGTGCCCCCGTCGGTCATGCTGGCGGCGTCAGGAACGGACTCCGAGCTGCCTCCACATGCCATCGGGAATACCATCGCCAGAACAAGCAGCATCGAACCGTTCAGAAGCATCGAGCCTCTCTTTGGTGGGTTGGTACCTCCTCATACAGCGGAGGACGGACCTTGGGCCACTGGGGCGGTATCTTTCGCATAAACGCGAAACGATCCGGTGAACCGCGACGATGTGGCAGTAAGGACCGTCGGCGAGCTTGTGGAATTGGGGACAGGGCGATGGGCGTGGGCGCGAGCGGCCGCCGGATGCTGCTCCACATGGATCTGCATTTCCTCGGGGCGTGGGCGAGCGCCGGCCGGATGCTGCTCCACGTGGATCTGCATTTCCTCGGCGGGGCGTGGGCGAACGCCGGCCGGATGCTGCTCCACGTGGATCTGCATTTCCCCGGCGGGGCGTGGGCGAGCGCCGGCCGGATGCTGCTCCACGTGGATCTGCATTTCCTCGGCG
>JACRCT010000303.1 GCA_016218885.1 Deltaproteobacteria bacterium
ACCGCCAAGGGCGGTGGTAATACCTTGGTGACACCAATTCGCCAGGAGCGTTCTCCGAATGCCGACCACGACGACCTTGAAGCTGCCTGAGGAGCTCAAGGAGCGCATCGCGCCTCTCGCGCGACGGGCAGGGAAGACGCCGCACGCCTGGATGCTCGAGGCGCTCGAACGGGAAGCCGCCTTGTGCGAGCTGCGAGAGGGCTTCCTGCAGGCAGGCCAGCAGTCCGCGCAGGAGGTCGACGCAGGCGGTCCGTTGTATGCCGCGGAGGATGTGCACTCCTACCTCCTGGCCCGGGTCTCCGGAAAGCCCGCCCGCCGCCCGGCTCCCCTCAAGCGTGCTCGCCGCCACTAGGACGGAGTCTCCGTGCCGGCCATCGTGTACAGCTCTCGGGCGCTCGGCGACTTGGAGCGTCTGGCGGCATTCCTGGTACGGGAGGACCATGCCGGGGCTCTCGAGGCGATGGAGCTCATTGTCGATGCGGTGCGGGTTCTCGAGCGCCACCCGTACATGGGCCGCATCGCCCGAGGCGAGCTTCGCGAGCTGGTGATCTCCCGCGGTCGCACCGGGTACGTTGCGCTCTACCGAGTCGCCATGGCGAAGGAGCGAATCGAGATCCTGGCCGTTCGGTATCAGCGCGAGGCCGGTTATTCGTAAGACCCCGCCGAAAGGAAGAGGCCGAGCGCGCGGTCGGCGAGCGCGAGCGATGCTCAGCCGCGGACCAAGCCGTAGGTCGTCGCCAGCATGGAGAAGATGTCGGAGGCCGCCGTCACCGGCACGTCGAGGACATCGATGAGGGGGGTGCCCTTGTCGTCGACGTGAGGGCGCAGGCGATTGGCGCCGAACCAGCGGGTGACCTCCTCGGTGAGCATCGGGGGCGGCGCACCGCCGGTGCCCTGGGGTCGCGCAGGCCGTTCCACCGGCCGGCCCTCGTCGCGCATGAGGCGATAGGCCTGCTCGGCCTCCTCGGCGGTCATCTGGCGCACCGGCTTGGTCTTCCCGTCCGCGGTGGGCAGCTCGAGGGCGAGCGCCTGCTCGGCGGTCTCGTCGACGGCGGTGAGGTCCGTACACTGCTTGAGCCAGTAGGTGCGCTCGAGGCCGAGCTCCAGCGTGAGGGACAAGGGGAAGCAGGCGATGTCCATGTACTTGAACGCGGTCGACACGCCTACCTGGACGCCCCGGCGAAGGTAGTCCGTCCAGTCCTTGAAGGGGGCGCCGGTGGAGGGCTGCGTCACCTTCTGCCAGCCGAAGGTCTGCTTGAACCGGAGCAGGCGGGTTCCCAGCTCCCATGCGGCTTCGTCCGTCTGCCGGCGAGCGCGCAGGATGTTCTGGTGCTCCGCGTCGGCCGTCTTTGCGAATTCCAGTGGCATGTCCCCTCCCGTGTTCGACGCAGACTATTCCAAGCAGAAGAGCCAGGGCCAGCAGGCACTTCCAGGCAGCCTTCGCCGCCCCGCCAGCTGCTGCCAATTCCAGATCTGGAATTGGCCGTCCGAAAAGCCGGGGAATGGCGATAGGTTCCCGAGGGGTGCTCTCGCGACTACCTGGGCGCAGTGGTGGTGTGGACCAAGCTCTGCGCGGAGCTGGCTCGGTCGAGCTCCCGGTTGGTTTCAGCGAGGTCCTCACGCCGCTGCTCAAGGTTCGGTTGCTGGCTCTGGATCGAGCCTGCTCGTCCTGGACGATGGGCCTTCGCCGCGGAGGGAGCGCTCAACAACCACTCCTCGCCGCGGTGGGGTACGCGAGCGCTCCTGGGTCATGGCCGCCCCGGCCTCGTTCGAGGGCCGAGGCCTCCAGGCCGATTGGCGCAACACCGAACCTCGGGATGTCCGGGCCTCCCATCCCCCAGGCGCGAATCTTGTAGTGCAGCCTCGGCCCAAGCCGTTGGAGGTGGCAGGACCAGGCCAGATGACGGCGCGCAGCACTGGTCGACAGATCGCCGGACAGCAGATGGGCCAAATGAGGTTCGCCTTCGAGAACGGCATGCGGCGGGGCTCGCGGGCGACTATCTCGAGGCCCCGAGCCACAGGCACCGCCCACTCCTGCGCCGCCTGAAGCCGCCAGCCATTCGCATCGGGAGCTGGTGGAGTGAAAAACCGAGTAACGACAGAGACTTGTCGTGGGGTGCCCCGGCTGCCGACACGCCGTCAGGAAGCGGGGTGGGTCCCGAGGAAGTGTGGCGGGAGCTGTGGGTGGTCGGCGAGGCTGTGTGCTGCTAGGTTGCCGCGCAAATTGGGAAAGAACCGCTGGGCTTCACCAGCATAGAAAGGAAGTACATGAGATTGACGTGGAGGAAGATGGTCGTGCTCGCGAGCGGGCTCGCGTCCCTTGCGTTGTTTGCGGGCTGCAATGAGGACGTCACTCCCAGCTGCACCGGGATTGTCTGCGGCGAGGGGCAGCTGTGTGTAGCGGGGGTCTGCGAAGCGGGCTGTCCGACGGGGTTGATCCTGTGCGACGGCCACTGCATCAATCCGCTCACCGACCGGAGCCATTGCGGCGCCACCGCGAGCTGCCAGGGCGCCCAGGCCGGCGCCGTTTGCGTGGCGGGCCAGGTGTGCGCTGCCGGCGCGTGCGCGGTCTCCTGCCAGGCGGGACTCGTCAACTGCGGCGGCAGCTGCATCGATCCCGCCACGAGCCGCACCTACTGCGGCGCCAGCGGTGACTGCCAGGCCGGCAACGCGGGTCATGCCTGCCTCGCGGGAGAGATGTGCAGCGGCGGCACTTGCGCGCTCTCGTGCCAGGCGGGACTCGTCAACTGCGGCGGCAGCTGCATCGATCCGGTCTCCAGCCGCACCTACTGCGGCGCCAGCGGCGACTGCCAGGGCGGCAACGCGGGTCAGGCCTGCGCCGAGAGCGAGAGGTGCGCCGAGGGCGAGTGCAAGCTCACGTGCGTGGCGGGCCTGCTCGCCTGCGGCAACACCTGTGTCGACCCGGTCACCAGCCGCGCCCACTGCGGCGCCCGTGGCGACTGCCAGGGCGGCA
>JACRCT010000322.1 GCA_016218885.1 Deltaproteobacteria bacterium
CGATGGGGCTCGACATCCCCGAGCTGGCCATCACGTGAGCGCTGTGAGCCCCCACCGTCGGCTCGCTGGTCGCGGTCAGACCGGCGACGTCCTCGGGCGGCGCACCCGTCTGGTTGTCGGTACCGCCATGGCAGAAGGTGCAGTTGGTCTTCCAGGTCGCGTGGCACTGGTTGCAGGAGGCGCCGCTCGTTCCGCCCAGCAGATCCGCTCCGTGGCAGGAGGTGCAGCCCGACAGGCCCTTGTTGGCCTCGGCGCCGTGCTGCGCCATCCAGCCCGCGGGGTGCGCGCCCGCCCTGTCGACGGTGCCATTCAGGTGCAGGCCCCCGGCGACATTGAGGGTCCCATCGGCATTGACGGTGCCGGGGTGGCAGCCATTGCAGGCTCCGCTCTGGACGTGCGGCTCCGGCGGTGGAGCTCCGTGACAGGTGCCGCAGGCGGCCTGGGTGCCATCGACTCGGGTCCACTGCGGCACCTTGTTGCTGCCACCGTCCAGGGTGGCGCCGTGGCAGTAGGTGCTCGAGCAGGTGGCGGCGGCGCGGTCCCAGGCGGGTGCGGTGCCTCCGCTTCGGGCGAGAGTGCCAAAGGTCACGGTGGCGGTCGGTTGGTCGACGTGGCCGGCTGACAGGGCATCCGTGGGAACGGTGTGGCACTCGCTGCAGGCCATGGCCTTGGCCACAGGGCCGTCCTTGAGGTGCGCGGTGTGGGCGCCGACGGTGACCGCGGTGGTCGCGACCTCGCCTTGGACGTCCTCGGGAGGCGCGCCAGTCTGGCTGTCGGTGCCGCCGTGGCAGAAGGCACAGCTCGACTTCCAGCCACCGTGACACTGGTCGCAAGACACACGGGCGCTGCCGCCGGTCAGGTCCGCGCCGTGGCACTGGGTGCACGCATTCAGACCCTGGTTGGCCTCGGCGCCGTGGATCGCGAGGAAGCCCGCTGGATGGCCGGAGCCGACCTGGACCGTCCCGTCGACGTGCTTGCCGCCCTGGACGTCGATGGTCCCGTCGGGCTTGACGGTGGCGGAGTGGCACTTGGCACAGACCGGATCTTGGGGATGCGGTGCAGGGGGCGGCGCGCCGTGGCAGGCGCCGCAGGAGGTGGCCCCGCCTCCCACATCGGTCCACGTCGGCAGCGGATCCACGCCGCCTGTGAGGAGCGCGCCGTGGCACCAGACGGCCGAGCAGGTCAGCGTGGCGGCGCTGAAGTGGGGCTTGAGGCCGTTGGCCGAGGCAGTGGGCCCGAAGACGAGATCCACCGTGCCGTCGCCGTGTCCGTCGGACTCGATGGCCGCCGGGATCGGGTGGCACTCGGCGCAGGCGAAGCCCTTGCTGAGCGCCGAGTCCTTGAGGTGCGACTGATGCGCTCCGACGGCGGGATCGGCGGGATCGCTCTCACGGTGCAGACCCCCAGGCGGCGCCGCGTTCTCGGCAGAGCCGTGGCAGCTCGAGCAGTCGACCTCGGACGGCGCTCCGGTGCCCAGGGGCTTGACCTCGCATCCGGCGAAGGCGAGCCCCAGGCCCACGATGATGGTCTTGAGCTGGCGCATATCCTGGCTATCTCCCGGAGTGGCAGGCCGCACACCAGCTGGTCTGGTGGCAGACGTTGCAGGTCTCGTTGCCTACGGTGCCGGCGACCAGCCCGTGGTTCAGACGCCAGTTGCCGGCGTGGTTCACGGGGCGGGTATCGGCGTGGCAGCGCTGGCAGGTCGACGTCTGGTGGCAGGTCATGCAGCGATCCCGGTCCCAGCCCGCGGCCAGCCCATGGGTACGCACCCTCCACAGGCCGTTGTGGTCGCGGGGCTTCTGCTGGTCGTGGCAGGCCGAGCAGGTCGCGGGCCGGTGGCAGTCGCCGCAGCTCTTGCCGTGCTCCTCGAGGGCGCGCCACTGGGACTGCTCTCCGTGGCGCTGGAACCAGGCACCGTCGTGATCGGCGGGCCGGCGTCGCTTGAGGTCTTCACCGTGGCACTGGGCGCAGGCGAGCTCGTTGACGGCCACCTTCTTCTCCTCGTGGCAGCGACCACAGCTCTCGGCCTCGAGGGGCGCGGGCTGCTGGTCCTCGAGGACGCTCTGGTGGCAGTCGGCGCACTCGCCCTTCTCGGCATGCTTTGAGTGGGGGAAGCGGACCTTGGCCTGCCCCGGAGCCGCCTCCTTCTTCCGCCACTGGGGCGCGCCATCCTCGTGGCATTTGCCACAACCCTTGCTCTTGAGCGCCGGCAGGCCCTCGGCCTTGAGGTCGTGGCAGCTCTTGCAGGGCATCTCCTGCTCGCCGACGTGGAGCTTGTGCGAGAAGGGCTTGGGGCCCGCCACCTCCGGCGCCGCGGCTACGAGCACCAGCGAGAGCGGGACGACGGCGAGAAGGGCCATACGCGCGGGGGCTCTCATCACAGCGCCTCCGTGATCGAGAAGGTGACCGTGTGCAGCTTGCGGTCGAAGACTTCGTAGGAGTAGCGCGCGCGCAGCGCGAGCCAGTCGAGGACCTTCACGTTCACGTCGCCGTAGAGCTCACGCACGTCGGAGATCTCCTCGGGCGACTGGTAATAGACGTACTTGTAGCGATACCAGGCGGTGCCCACCTCGGCGCGCACCGGCTTCTGGTCCCAACCCAGGGCGCCTCCCAGGGCGAAGGAGCCCTTGCCGTCGGCGACGCGGTCGATCTCTCCGGTGGCCTGGGCGAACAGGCCGGTGCCCCCGACCCTCTGCGCCGAGAGCAGCAGGTAGCCGCGCAAGAGGTTGCGGTTGAAGGCCGACTCCTCGGCCCCGCCGATGAGCTGCCGGGCGTCGCCACCCAAGTTGATGGAGTAGGTTCCCGCGCTGCTCGTCGCGAAGTTCTTGAACAGGCTCACCCGGGCCTTGAGGTGCGGCTTGCTCTGGCCGAGCACGAGGAAGAAGGGGTCGTCGAACTCGTTGAGCTCGCGCAGCGTGGAGGGCTGCACGTCGATGCGAGCGTCGACGCCCAGCTGCTGGGCGATCCACTCGGCGCGGAAGGCCACCCCGGCCAGGGCGATGGCCTCGTCGATGCCGCGCAGGCGGAAGCGCACGTTGAGCCAGTCGCCGAAGCGGTGCCAGCTGGCCAGGCCGTAGGTGTTGTTGACCACCCCGACCTTCGCCGATGCCGACCCGTCGCGGATGGTCTCTACGTCCTCGGTCAGCAGCCGGTAGTCGACCACCAGCTTCCAGTTGTTGCTGCTGCGCACCTCCACGCCCGCCGAGGCCATCCAGTCCTCGAAGAGGCCCTGGTCCACCTCGAAGAAGTGGACGCTGCGCCCGCCGAAGGCGAACAGCCGCAGCTTGGGCAACGGGCGCAAGACCAGCGCCGCCCCGTCGAAGGTCGCCGGCTGGCCGAAGTCGGCCTCGAGCCGACCGGCCTTCACGTTCTGCAGCAGGCCCTTTCCTTTCCAGTCGAGCCCCAGCTGGTAGACGTCGAGCCAGAACGGAGAGCGGGGGCTGGCGAGCGCGTTGGGCTGGGAGTAGTTCTCGATGAAGCGCCACCACAGCCCCGCCGCGCCGCGCACTGCCAGCGATTCGCCGGGGCTGAGCGCCTCGAGGTCCAACGCCAGCCGCGCGGTGTGGTCAGACTCGCTGGGCCCGGTGGCTTGCCGGAAGCGATACTCCTCCCGCGCGGTGGCCGTCGCCGACCAGGACGGGTCGGAGGGCTCGGCGGCGGCGGCGGTCGCCACGGGAGCAGGGGCACGGGACTCAGCGGGAGGCGGGGTCGCGTCGGCAGCCAGAGCCACGGCAGGAGCGAGCACCGCTAGGAGCGGGACAATCGATCGGAAGGTCATTCTCGAGGGGGCCAGTGGGTGCGTCTAGTGTCCTGAATCAAACGCGAGTTAGGGAAGACAGAGTAGTGCCCCGTCGGGGGAGTACGCTACCTGTGGACTCGGATCCACGTCCGCTCCGCGAGGAAGGCCAGCCTCCCGGCCGTCTCAGGAGCCCCGCGCTCGGACCGGGATCGGCGGTTTGCACCTCTTTGATAAGGGGTGTCCGCGGCGGAAACGTCGCTCGATGCAGCCACGGCAGCGCCAGGTCACGAGATCGACAGCCAGACAATCCTCCGACTCCCCTCCCGCTCGCTCGGGATCCGGCTTCGTTGTGGGCGCCCGCTCGAGGAGGCGCCACTTCTCGGGCCACTGCTCTGGCTGGCGGTTCTACAAGCCGGGACCAGGTTCCGATCCGAAAACTCGGACCGTGGCCGAGTTGCCTCCAGCCGCTCGGAGCTTCTCGACTTGCTGGGGGGGAATCGTTCATCCCCGCGGCAGCAGCCTGGCACGCGACCTTTTGCTAGACTCGCCGGCTTCTCGCGACCGGAGATACACCCATGAAGCCGCTCCTCGGTTCCTTCGCCGCCCTCGCGACCCCGTTCAAGGACGGCGGTCTCGACCTCGACGCCTACCGCGCGCACGCCCGATATCTCATCGAGCAGGGCACCGACGGGCTCGTGCCTATCGGGACGACGGGCGAAGCCTCGACCATGAGCCCGGCCGAGCAGGCGCTGGCGGTCAAGACGGCGGTCGAGGTCTCGGCGGGGAAGGTGCCGGTGGTGGCGGGCGCAGGCAGCAACAGCACCGCGGGGACCATCGACTCGGTCAAGCGGGTGCGCGAGGCCGGCGCCGACGCCGCGCTGGTGGTGACGCCCTTCTACAACAAGCCCACCCAGGACGGCCTCGTCGCCCACTACCGCGCGGTGGCGCAGGCGCACCCGGGATTCCCGCTGGTGGCCTACAACGTCCCCGGCCGCACCGGGGTCGACCTGCTGCCCGAGACCTGCAAGCGCCTGGCGGAGATCGCGGAGGTGGTCGGGGTGAAGGAAGCCACCGCGTCGATGACCCGCATGGTGGACATCGTCGAGCGCTGCGGCACCGAGCGGCTGGCGCTGTTGTCCGGCGACGACTTCACCATCGCGCCCTTCATCTCGTTGGGCGGCAAGGGCGTGATCAGTGTCTCGGCCAACGTCGCCCCGCGCCTCGTCGCCGACCTGGTGCACGCCGCGCTCAAGGGCGATTTCAAGAAGGCCGCCGAGCTCCAGGTGCGGCTCAACCCCCTGCACCGCGCGCTGTTCCTGGAGTCCAACCCCATCCCGGTGAAGGCGGCCATGCACCTGCTGGGCAGGTTTGGCCCGGAGATGCGCCTACCGCTGACGCCGATGAGCGAGGGCCCCAAGGCGAAGCTTTTGGAGTCGATGAAGGGGCTGGGGCTGCTCTAGACGTTCAGACAGAATCCGCGCAATCCTCGTCAGCAAAAACCCATTCTTGCTCGAGGCGGTCGACGGTCGAGAGTCGACGGTCGAGACCCCTCGATCCACTCGGAGGTACACATGTCCATCGTCCGCCCGTTCGCTGGTCTCCGTCCGCCCAAGGACAAGGTCCTCAAGGTCGCCTGCCCCCCCTACGACGTCGTCAACAGCAAGGAGGCACGGGCCTACGCCGAGGGCAACCCGCTCTCCTTCTTCCACGTCTCGCGCCCGGAGATCGATCTGCCGGGGGTCGATGAGCACGCGCCCGAGGTCTATCAGAAGGGCGTGGCGAACCTGGCCCAGTTCAAGAAGGACGGCACGCTCGTCGCCGATTCCAAGCCCTGCTTCTACCTGTACCGCCAGAAGATGGGCGACCACGCGCAAGTCGGCCTGGTGGCGGGCGCCTCGGTCGACGAGTACCAGAGCGGGCTGATCAAGAAGCACGAGCTGACCCGCGCCGACAAGGAGGACGACCGCACCCAGCACATCGACCTGCTCAACGCCAACGACGAGCCGGTGTTCCTCACCTACCCGGCGCGCAAGACCCTCGACGCGCTGGTGGCCAAGCACACCGCCAAGGCGCCGATCTACGACTTCACGACCGAGGACAAGATCGGCCACACCTTCTGGGTCGTGGACGGCGCCGAGGACATCGCGGCGTTCGAGAAGGAGTTCAAGGGCATCGCGGCGCTGTACGTGGCCGACGGGCACCATCGGTCGGCGGCGGCCTCGCGGGTGCGCGAGCTCAACAAGCAGCGCCACGGCGCGCAGCACACCGGGAAGGAGGAGTACAACTTCTTCCTGGCGGTGATCTTCCCCGACGATCAGATGCAGATCATGGACTACAACCGCGTGGTGAAGGACCTCAACGGCCTCACCCCGGACGAGTTCAAGAAGAAGGTCGAGGCGAAGTTCACCTGGGAGCACACCGAGCAGAAGAAGCCGACCCGGCTGCACCAGTTCGGCATGTACCTCGACGGCCACTGGCACATGCTCACCGCCAAGCCGGGCACCTTCGACGAGAAGGACCCGGTGGCGGTGCTCGACGTGTCGATCCTCCAAGAGAACCTGCTTCGGCCGATCCTCGGCATCGGGGATCCGCGCAAGGACAAGCGCATCGACTTCGTCGGCGGCATCCGCGGCATGGGCGAGCTCGAGAAGCGCGTGGGCTCGGGCGAGATGAAGGTCGCCTTCTCCATGTTCCCCACCCGCATCGACCAGCTCCTCGCCATCGCCGATGCCGGGCAGATCATGCCGCCCAAGAGCACCTGGTTCGAGCCCAAGCTGCGCAGCGGGCTGGTGGTGCACGAGTTCTAGGAATCACCGACCCGTAGATTGAGAGAGGCCGTCGGCGGGCTTTCCGTCGGCGGCCTTCTCCGTCTTGCGCGCCTCGCGAACGGACGCGCCGACGGCTCAGGGTCCGTCGGCTGACGCGGCGTTCCGGCTCACATGGGCTGCTATTGCTCAGTGGCCAGCACTGAAGTGTCGGTTGGTTCAAGTGCGCAGAAGCGGGCGTGCTCCCCGCCTTGGGGCGTCTTGGCATGCCCGGACACTCGGGAGACGCGCAGCACTGGAGACACGGAGTCGGGCTGAACAGCAGGTCTTGTCTCAGTGATACGGTGGGGCCCGTCATGACGATGCTCCGCACCATCATGTCGGTCACAGTGGCCGCCTGTATCACCGGCTGCGCGACCGCACGTCCTGCACAGCCATCGTTCTTCTGCATGGCCGACGCCGAGGGACCGTGCGAAACGCCGACGCAAGCCCAAATCGAGCCCCTACTGTACGCAGTGCTCGACCGAGTGCTCGCCGGCAACGACTACCTGCCCGACCGCAACCTCCTGCCCGCTTTCACCGCCCTATCTCATCCGCGAGGAGGTCGGGCGGTCGCAACTCAAGGTGACGCGTGCGTCGGTTTCGGCAGCGCAGGACTTCGTTCTGAGGTCTGAGGAGCAGTTACAAGAGCAGGCCGACAAGAGCAACATGACGGTCTACTTCATCGTCATCGACAGCGTCGAGGTGAGCGGGACGATGGCCGAAGTGGTCATCGGTGTCGATCTCGCCATTCCAAGCCAAGAGCACGCCGGCAAGCTCTGCTGTTGTACGGCTCGGGACCGCTACGAGCGCGCAGGCGGGGAATGGCGCTTTGTTTGGCGGAAGAGCGAGACGTGCAGTTGATCGCGTCGCCGGGAGACTCGATGGATAGGCCGGACATCGACGCATTGGCCGAGCGAGTGTTGCGCGACGTCCTCAAGCGACACTCCGCCGAGCAGCTGTTCCTCTTCGGGCCGTCGGGCGAACCCTTCTGGTGCGCCCGCAAACCCATCCGCCGGGATGAGTTGTTCCTCCTGGAGCAGGCGCTCGGCCTCATCCAGGCCGTCGAGGCCACGAAGCCCAAGCCCTTCATTGACCACGACAGCGCCGGACGGTTCTCCGTCGCCGCGCTCGGCGACGACAGCGATCTATTCGTCGTCTTCGTGAACCCAACTCCCGACCGGCATGTCGCGGAGGCGCGGGTGGTCGAAGTACGAGACGATCTCCGGCCCCGTGTGCGTGATCTTCGCAACCGGGAGATCCGTGTGGCCAACGGCTACCTGAACTGACAGCCCTGCCTCGCTTGGGGGACTGACCGGGTTTGCATCGGTGCGGGGACTGGTGCATTGGTCCGGACGCAGGTCGGGCATTCAGGCCAAGAGGTATCGTCATGTACAGCCCCATCTACTGGATCCCGGAGTCTCGCCTGGGGCGCCTGGCCGTTACGCCTCGCCCCCGTGGTGGCGAATGGCTTGACGACGAGGTGATCGCCTGGCGCGACGCAGGCGTCGCCACCGTTGTGTCGCTTCTCACCCACCCCGAAGCTGCCGAGCTACTTCTTGAGGAAGAAGCCGCTCGCTGCCGTGCGAATGGCATCGCGTGGATCTCGTTTCCGATCCCAGATCGGCAGGTTCCCGCCTCGCTTGACGACACCCGCAAGTTGGTCGCCCAGATAGCTGACGTTCTCCGGCAGGGCCTCGGCGTCATCATCCACTGCCGAATGGGTATCGGTCGCTCGGCGCTCATCGCTGCATCCGTCCTTGTGTCCCAGGGCATCGGGGTTCAGGAGGCCTTCGCAGCGATCTCGAAGGCTCGCGGCGTTGGCGTTCCCGACACCGAGGAGCAGCGCACCTGGGTCGCTGGATTCTCAGGGCACTGACGATTCTCGCCGGCACCTTGGGAGCCAAGTCGATCACGCGCCAGGAACTGCCCTCCTGAGGTCGACCGTTCCTCGCCCAGCAGTAGGCCTACGGCTGATCGAAGCCGGCTGGAAGAAGGGGGGACTGGGTGGAGTGTATCGAGGCCTCGCGCGAGGGGGTCTGCGGCCCCGACGAGAAGTTGCTCTGGTAGGAGCGTTCGGGGAATCGGCACGCGCCTCTCCGCGTCGACGCCGATGCTCCGAAGGCCAGCGCCTCGTCGGCAAACCACCCCCCACCCGGCCCATCTGAACGAGGGCCCCCGGCACACCCGCCCTCGGAAAGTTTTGGGGCCCGTTCTGGGCTGCGACTGGGCAAAAGCCGCGTCGGTTTCGGCATAAGGATCTTGAGGTCGGCTTCACCGGCTGGACCTCGACGGTGACGTCGCTGGCGAGATTCCCTCGCTGGCGACCGTCTCCGTCGTCAGCGCCCCAGGCGCGTTTCAGCGCGCCAACGGGGCCACACCTCCGTCTGCGCGTAGACGGAGGCCCCGATGCCGGAGACGGCGAAGGAGAAGGCCCGTACCAGGTTCACGCAGATGCACCGCGCCGGAGCCTTCCGGCCGGTGGCCCGCTTCATCAGCGACAAGAGCAACGAGGAGGACAGGCTGGCGGACTCGGTGGCGCAGGTCTTCGAGGTGGACGCCAGCTACGCCGCCAAGGGCAAGGTCCTCGACCCCGCGCTGCTCGTCCACGCCTGCCGCCTGCGCGCCATCGAGCCCGGCCGCCGGTTCGTGACGACCGATGCACAGCCGGCTCGGGACGTCCTCGACCAGCGCAACTTCTCCAACGGCAAGGTCGAGGTCCAGCGGCTGGATGGCCTGCTCGACCCCGACAGCGGGAGCTTCGAGAGCGAAGGCGACCGCGCCCTGGAGCTCGCGCTCCACTCCCGGCTCGTGGAGGACCCGACCATGAAGCTGAACAGCGCCGTCGACTTGGCGGCCTGGCTGGACACCCTGGCAACCGAGGACGTGACGTTGCTCGTCTTGCGCCAGTCCGGCTACACGCTGACGGAGATCGCCGAGGCCACCAACAGCTCGACCAGCAAGGTCTTCTCGCGCCTGAAGGTCCTGGGCAGCGAGCTGGCCGAGCGAGCAGGGCTCACCGTCAGTAAGAAGCCCCGCAAGCCCAGGACGCCGAAGCTCGCGACCGAGCTGGACTCGTAGGTGCCCATGACGATCCTCATCCACATCCTCAAGTCGCCGCTCACCCGGAAGATCGCCCTGGCCCTACTCGTGGTGGTCTTGGAGCACGTCGGGCGGCGCGAGGCGAACAAGTAGGACCGGGAGCGCGAGGATTCGCGCTTCCACTTAGCTTTCCTCGCCCCTGCCCGATCAAGGGACTTCGTCCACGCCGCCATCCTTGCCAGACGCTCGGGCGTGAAGTTCCCGCATGGTTGCCTGCCGGGCTTCGTCGAGACGATGCCGGTTGAAGAGCGCCTCGACGGCTCGGTCTACTCCATTGGCTCGGTTGTAACCCGTCTCGAACAGGCCGCCGCACTCTGATGAGCCGAAGGAGATGGAACCCGAAGCTGGGCGCTTCCCGGCTTGGTCGGCGCACCTCCAGGTCACTCTCGCCCATAGAGAAGTCGTCGAGTGGCAGGTGGATGGCGATTCGGGATGGGTCGCGGCTGCGCCTATGGTTCGCACGACCTGCGCCCGTTCCTCCTGCGTGAGGGCCACCTCCTGCGAGTGCGGAAAGTGAAGGGGACCCGGCTGGCCGTCATGGGCACCAGCGGTGAGGCCAAACTCGCCTTTCAGCGTCGCTGTTTGGTTGTTGATGCTCAGTCGAAGATTCGTGGAACTCCCTCCGAAGCAGCCGGCGGTGTCCACGGTCACGACCAACTCGGCATTGGGGCTCGTCTCCACGCAGACGAACGGGCTCGCGACCGTCTCCGCGTAGACTTTCCCGGCCATGAAGCCACCCGCTGATGGGAAGGCCGCGAAGTCTCGTTCGAGCCCAGGGCGCTCCCATTGCCGAACTGGCGCTTGGCGGACTGCCGCTGCCGCCTCTTCCTTCTTGCCAATCAGGAGGAGCCGACGGGCCAGGGTCAGGTAGAGATCCTTGCTTGGTGATTTGAGACCTTCGGCCAGCGCCTGCTCCCTGTCCGCATCAGCGGCCTTGTTGCGCTGGTCCAGGAGGACGGCGTTCGCCATGTGGGCAATCGCGAGCTGCCGCTGGGAGGGAGCAGGGGAAGCCGCGAGCACACGGCTCACGAACTTCTCCGCCGTGTCGAGCTTGCCCAAGTCGAGAGCCATCAGCGCAACACCAAGGGCCGCGCCCGCGTGATCCTTCTCGCAGCGAAGCGCCGTATCGAAGGCATTGGCGGCCTGGAACTCGGCCCCCTGGTGGTACAGCACCTTGCCAAGCGCCGTGTTGGTGCGAGGGTCGGCGGGCAACTCTGCCTGGGCAGCCTTGAGGTTCCGGTAGGCGCTCTCCAGGTCGCCCGCGTGCATCTGGATGATGCCGAGCGCACCACTCAAGAGCGAAAAGGTGTGCCTGGCGCAGCCGCCCTCGTCCACCGTTGGGGGTTCCGTGGCTGCCGCAGCCAACAGAACCTCCGCGCCCTTGCTGTCGCCGCCGAAGAGCTTCAGGTATCCCTCGGCAACGGTCAGGTATGAGTGCTGGATCTTGGCGGCCTGAGCCTTGGCCAAGTGCGACCTCGCCAACGCCTCGGTGTCGTCCCCGTGCTCGCCCCAGAGGATGGCGTAGGTGTAGGCGAGATAGGCGTGCGCGGAGGCGAGGTCGAGGTCGGTGACGATCCTCTCGCCGTGCTGAGTCGCGGCCCGGTATCCGGCGTAGGTGTCGTGGGCGAGCTCGTCCTGCATGGCCCTGAGCTGGTGGGAGATCTCGCCCATGTGCTCATCCTGCAGAACCTGCTTGGTGCGAACGTAGTAGCCGACGAGTAAGAGAGCGACCACTGCAACTCCGAAAGCGAGCAGGGCCAACGCGGTTCGGTGGCTACGCCGAGATTCCATGAGGCTCGCTTCCTCTCAAGACTGCCAAGAGTGTACGCCGTGGGGTCTGGGCGAGACACCGCAAGGGTAGCGGGACCTTCAGTCTTCGAGAAGTCGTCGGGCCTGCTCCATGGCGCTCTGAAGGGCCCGGTTCACTTCGCAGGTCCCCGCTCCAGCCCGCACCATCCGCTCGGCCACGTTGGCTCCGGCCTGCATGAAGATCTCCGGGCCCACGGGCCCCGACGCGGCCTCACCGTCGAGACCAGTCCGGGTCGTTGAGATGGAAGCCCCGGCACGGCTCCCAGCCGCCATCGGCCGGCTGCATCCACTGATGCTGCCAGATGACCGAGCCCAGGCGGCAGCGTCGAAGCCCTACGTCGGGCCGCGCGTGCTCGGGGCCGGCGTGGCATGACGACCGCACCCTACGGCCAGACCATCGAGCGAAGCATGCGCCCATCGTGCGACCACTCGGACCAGCGGCCGTGGGGATGCCCGTCGGCATCCACGCAGTCGCGTACCCAGCGAATCGTCTCCGGATGGCCATACTCGGGCGCCCGGGACAGCGAGTACCGAAGCTTGAGCCCCTTCGGACAGCGCTCGACGAGCATGGCCTTCGGCGGATTGGGTGGGTTCGCCACGGCCTTCCAGTCGGGGCCCGCGAGCACGGGCGGACGGTCCTTGGCCAGCTTCTGCTCGGCCATGTGGGAATCCATGGCCTCTTGGAACCGCATATGGAAGAGGTCGGTGACCAGGAGTGACCTCAACACGTCACCGACTGCTCGTCGCACCCCTGCTGCGCGCTGGTAGCTGACGCCTGGCATTGATCGTTGCGATGGATCGCCCTGTTGGAGATCGTCGCAACGATAGGCCATGTACGAGAGCGAGCCGGACTTCGGCTCTTCGCCCGGCGTCCGGCAGCACCACGTCACCGTGGTCAACATGGACGCGTCAGACCAACACCGCTCTTCCTGCTCGGACCGAACGACCGCCTCGTGGAAGGGCTTCAATGTCTGCCCGACGTCGGCTTGGTTGATCGAGGTCTCACGACTGCTCGCCAGACGCGCGCCTGGAAGCATCGAGATATCCCCACGAAGAGTCCCCGATGGGCCGTGCCGCGCAAGTCTAATCGAATCCACGGCATTGGTTTCCTAGCCGCCATAGTACGCGACCGTTACGACCAACTCGGCCTCCTCGCTCGTCTCGACGCACTTGAAGGGGCTCTCGACCCGAGCGGGAACCGGACCTGCCCGCGCGGCATCAGGTACTCCCTGCGCGTGCGCCAGCGCGCAGCAGCCGAGCACGAGTGGGACGAAGATCACTACCGCTCGCACAGGATTGCTCCCTTCCACGCCATACGTCACGGTACCTGCGGTATCGGCGTGGAACAACCGGCCCCTTGCGCCACACCGGACTGACCCGCGGGTGCTCCTTCGGATGCGGACACCGCGACGGCTCAGCCAGTCCCGCCGCTACTCGGGGACGCCAACCACTTCCTGCTCCTCTCGAGGCAAGTTGTAGGACGTCCTACAAATTCGGCTTCGAGGCGAGGGACGAGGACGGATTGGTCCAGCACCTGGCTGACCCGGCACCGTGGCTACGCCGCCTTGACATCGGCATCGGGCGGCGCTCATATCTTGGTTGGCCGACCAACTTAACGAGGAAGCCATGGCACGCCCGTCCAACACCGACCAGCGAAGAACCCAGATCGCCGCCGCGCTCATCAAGGTGATGGCGAAGCGCGGCTATGACGGGGCCTCCATCGGCGACATCGCCAAGGCCGCCCGGCTCACGTCCGGCCTCGTGCACTACCACTTCGAGAGCAAGCAGGAGATCCTGCTGGCCTCCCTGGAGAGCATCGCCAACTCCCACGACGCGAGGCTCGAGGAGCGGATGGCGAAGGCTCATGGTCGACCGCTCGAAGAGGTCGGCGCCTTCATCGACTTTCACCTTGGCCTTGGCGCCGACGCCGATCCCGAGGCCCTCGCCTGCTGGATCCTGCTCAGCGGTGAGGCGTTGCGCAGCCCGAAGGTCCGCACGCGCTTCGAGTCGGCGATGACTTCCACCATCCATCGGCTGGCCGAGTCCATCCGGCGCGGCGTCGAGCTTGGGGACTTTCGCTGCGAGGATGCCGACGCGGCGGCGGCGGCGCTCGTCGCCACCATCCAGGGCTATTTCGTCCTCGCGGCGAGCGCCCGGTCTGCCATCCCCAAAGGCTCGGCTGCGCGGTCAACCAAGCAGATGGCCGAGGGCCTGCTCAAGCCTGCCCGAGCCTTTCGAACTCCAGCGAAGAGCCGATGAAGCTCGCGAACGCTGAGACCATGCCGACCAGCGCCAAGCTCGGGTTGCTCGGCTCGCTCTACTTCTCACAGGGCCTGCCCTTTGGCTTCTTCACCCAGGCGCTGCCGGTGATGCTGCGCAAGCAGGGCCACTCGCTCGAGGAGATCGGTCTGTTGTCGCTGCTCGCCGCGCCGTGGGCGCTCAAGTTCGTCTGGGCACCTGCGGCAGACCGGTACTGGTGGCCTCGCATCGGTCGACGCAGGTCGTGGATTCTTCCTCTGCAACTCCTCTCCGTCCTTACCCTGGGCGTGCTCGCCCTCGGCCCGGCCGCAGCCTCGGTTCCCCTCCTCATGGCCGCCGTGCTCTTGCTCAACCTGCTCGCCGCGACCCAGGACATCTCCACGGACGGGCTGGCTGTTGACATCCTGGCCCCCCATGAGCGAGGGCTCGCCAACGGGCTTCAGGTGGCCGGATACCGCGTTGGCATGATCGTCGGAGGAGGCGTCCTCCTCATCCTCTTCGAGAGGCTCGGCTCGGTGGGCGTCTTCTCCTGCATGGCCTTGTTGACGGCGGCGGCAAGCGTCCCCGTCCTTCTTGCCCACGAGCCCCCGCAGTCTGCGACGCCGGAGCCGAAAACATCGCACTCGCTTCACTTCCTGCGCCGACCCGGTGCCCTCCGGCTCCTCATCCTCGTCGCGACCTACAAGGCCGGCGACGCCTTCGCGACCGGAATGCTCCGTCCGTTCCTCGCGGACTCGGGCTTCACCCTCGAGGACGTCGGTTGGCTCCTCGGCACGGTGGGGTTCGTCTGCGGCCTGGTGGGTGCCCTTTGGGGCGGAAGCCTGGTGAACCGTATCGGACGGCGAACCGCCCTTCTCGTCTTCGGGCTCCTGCAATCCCTCACTGTCGCTGGCTACTCGTGGATCGCCTTCGCCAAGCCAGGCCGCCACGCGATCTACGCCTTGTGCGGCATCGAGCACCTCGCTGGCGGTATGGCGACCGCCGCTCTGTTCACCTGCATGATGGATTGGTGCTCGAAGGAGACGAGCGCCACCGACTACACGGTGCAAGCCAGCGCAGTGGTCATCGCCACCGGGCTCGCCTCCGCCGTCGCCGGCTTCAGTGCCGGCGCCCTCGGCTACCCCGCGCACTTCGCGCTCGCCGCCGCGCTGGCCCTCGGGTCGCTGGTCGCTGTCGCTCGCTGCTTCCCCACCAAGGAGCAGGCCGCCCACCTTTGCGCTGCACGAGTGGAGGGCTCATGCGCATAGCCATCTACGCCGGCACCTTCGACCCGGTCACCTTCGGTCACTTGTCGGTGATCAAGCGGGCGGCCGGACTCTTCGACGCAGTGGTCGTCCTGGTTGCGGTCAACCCCTGCAAGCAGCCGATGTTCGACGTGCACGACCGACTGCTCATGATCCGCGAGTCGGTCTCCGCCTGGACGAACGTCGGCTGCGCCTCCACCGAGGGATTGGTCGTCGACTTCGCACGCGCTCACCACGCCCGCTTCCTGGTCCGCGGCGTGCGCACCTGCACCGATGCAGAGGCAGAGATCGCTCTGGCCCACGCCAATCACGAGCTCGCACCTGAGATCGAGACCGTCTTCGTCCCCGCGGAGCCTGGGCTCTCGGAGGCAAGCTCGAGCCGGCTGAAGGAGCTCGCGTCGCAGGGGGCCGACCTCACGCCTTGGTGCCCGCCGCAGGTCGCTAAACGCCTGCAACAGCGGTTCGGGCGCGCAGCCTTCGAGGAGGCCGCTCATGCCCCACTTTGAAGTCATCATCCTCGGCACCGGGGACGCCTTCTCCGAGGAGCGGACGCCCACCGCGCTCCTCCTCGTCTACGGCGGCTTCTCTCTTGCGGTCGATTGCCCCGATTCCTATCGCAAGGTGCTCCGGGAGACGGCGACGAAGGCTGATCGGGCGCTGTCCCTCGAGGGCGTCGACCATCTGCTGCTCACCCACGTCCATGGCGATCACATGAACGGCATCGAGAGCGTGGCCTTCTACAAGCACCTGGTGGAGCGAAAGCGCCTGACCCTGGTGGCCTCCTCCGAGGTGCGTTCGGTGATCTGGGAGCAGCGCCTTCGAGCGAGCATGGGCACGCTCTGGGACGGAGAGGTCCTCCGCGAGAAGAGGTTCGAGGACTACTTCGACTTTCGGCCCTTGAGCTGGTCGGACTCCACCACGGTCGGCCCGTTTCGAATCCGCGCACGCCCGACCCGCCACCACGTTCCTACAAGCGCCTTGCTGGTCGAGGCAGGCGGACGAGTGCTGGGCTATTCGAGTGACGCCGCCTTTGATGCGGAGCTACTCGACTTCCTCGCCCCGGCCGACCTGATTCTCCACGAGACCAATCTGGGACCTGCCCACTCGCCGCTGTCGGCGTTGGAGGCTCTTCCCGAGGGCATCCGCGAGCGAATGGTGCTCGTCCACTACCCCGATGGGCTCGCGGAGTCTGGCACGTCGATCCGTCTCGCTCACCAGGGCGACGTGCTGCGACCCTAGTTGCCCTCCTACACCTTCGCCGGATCTACCCCGAGCGCCGCGAGCAGCGCCTGCAGGTCCTCGGGCACCGGCGCCTGGAACTTCACCACCGCCCCGGACTTGGGGTGGGGTACCTCGAGCGACCGGGCGTGCAGCATGACCCGCGCCGCAGGCATCTTCCCGGCGGGGGTCTCGATCTCGTTGGGTCCGCCATAGAGGTCGTCGCCGGCGATGGGAGCCCCGAGCGCCTTGAGGTGCACGCGGATCTGGTGCGTGCGGCCGGTCTCGGGGAAAGCCTCCACCGCGCAAACGTTGCCCTGGCGCGCGAGCACCCGATAGCGGGTCGCCGCGGTGAGCTTGCCATTGGGGAGCGCGCGGTACTTGCCCCACCGACGTCCGTCAGGGCTGATGGCCAGGTCGATGCGCCCCTCATCCGGCAGCTCCCCCACCGCGATCGCCAGGTAGCGCTTGTGCGCCGTGCCCTCGGCGAAGGCCTTGGCGAGGGCGACCGTCGCCGGGCGCGTCTTGCCGAACACGGTGACGCCGCTGGTCTCCAGATCCAGCCGGTGCACCAGCCCTACCGGGCGGCCTACGTGCTCGGAGACGAGCGACACCATGTTTCCCTGGTCGCTCCCCAGAGTCGACTGCGCGGGAATCCCCACCGGCTTGTCCACCGCGATGAAGTGCACGTCCTCGAAGAGGATGCGCTCGGGGCCCAGCTTCTGCTCCGTCGGCTCGGAGCGGCCGCCCTCCTCCATGATCACGACGACCTGCTGCCCCTTGTAGACGGGCTTCGAGGCGATCTTCACCCGCAGGCCATTCACCCAGACCGCGCCGCGGTCGAGGAGCCGGCGAGCCTCGCCTCGGGTCAGGCCGCCCTTGGCCGCGAGGAAGCGATCGAGCCGCTCGCCGTGATCGGCCTTGTGTGCTTCGAGCGTGAGCTTCTTCATTTCACGTCGAGGAGCTCGACCTCGAACACCAGCGTCGCGTCCGGCGGGATGGCGCCAGGGAACCCGCGCTTGCCGTACCCGAGCTCGGGCGGGATGGTCAGCTTGCGCTTGCCGCCGACCTTCATGCCCGCCACACCCTGGTCCCAGCCCTGGATGACCTGGCCAGCGCCCAGCTGGAACACGAACGGGGAGCGACCGACGCTGGAGTCGAACTGCTTCCCGTCGGTGAGCTTGCCGGTGTAGTGCACCGACACCCTCTTGCCCGCCGCCGCCTCCGCGCCGGTCCCGACGACGAGATCTTCCTTCACGAGCTGGCCCATGGTCACTCCTGCCAACGAGTTGGCGCGGACCATAGCACCGAGCGAACCTCAACGGCCGCGGAACGTCAGCGCGGCCCGGGAGCAGAGGCCACTTACCTACCCCTGCCCCGCTCTTCCTTCTCCCCCTCCCGGCGGGCCCAACCCTTCCTCACGTGCTTCCGGGAGGGGGTAGGGGGAGGCTCAGCAGCCGGTCTGGAGCATGGCGATCGCCACGCGGCGGATCAGGTCGCGCCGCACCTGCGTGCGGCAGTGCTCGATGGCGTCCTCGTAGGACTCGAGCCCCCGGCGCTCACGGGCGCGCAGCGCGGTGCGGACGACCAGGTCGACCTTCGACTTGTCCAGGGCGAAGAGGCGAGGCCCCTCGGTGGCCATGAACCAGCGGATCCCGTGCTTGTCGAAGAGCTTCTCGAGCACGCGCTTGGCTTCGCTGACCAGTCCCAGATCAATGAGCTCTGCCATGGGGGGGCTTCCGACCTCGTCTTCGGGGCGCAGGAGTTGCGTCGCTCTGCCGCCGAAGGCAGAGCCAGCAAGCCCGCAGACGCCGTTGTTTTTGAACCCGCGGTCCCAGGCGCTGCAGACCGCCTCGACGTCGGGAAATCTAGCCCAGCCGATTCAGCCGTCGAGTTTTCGGCCGAGCTGTTTCGGGGGTCTCGCCGAAGGAGTAGAACTTGCGCCCCGGAGACTCCCATGCTCGCCCACTCTTCGCTGCTCGCCCTCGTCCTTCAGGCCGCTGCGCTCGTGCCCGCTCCTGTCCCGCCACCGACCTCCGGGGCGGAGTTGGCCGCCCCGATCGAGGTTCCGAGCGCCGCGGAGCCCGAGGTCTCGCACAGCCCCGACCCCGACGACGTGAGCATCGTCTTCAAGGGCGAGCGCCTCACCTTCGAGTACCGCGCCGCCGAGCTCTCCACGCTGCTCTACCATCTGCACTGCTTGTCGGGCGCCATCCGTTGCTCGTCCGACGCCTTCCGCCATCTCTGGCGAACCGAGCTCTCCCTCTCGGAGGAGGATCTGCCCCGCCTCGAGGAGTGGCGTCGCATCCTCGGCCGCTATGCCTCGGCGATCGACTTCGTCGAGGGAGCGCTCACGTTCGTCAACGCTCCCCCGAGCTGGGAGCTGCGCAGCAAGCTCCTGATCGCCGGATTCTCCTCCTCCCGCTCCGATGAGCTGCGCCGCAAGCTCGCGGTGCTGCTCACTCCGGCGGACGCCGCCCACCTGGCGGAGCACCTCGATCACTTCGCTCCGCGCTTCCACGCCTGGTGGCTCGAGTCGGGGCGCGCGCCGGCCCGGGACTTCGCCATGGCCCTCGCCGATCTCATGCAGTCCAGGGAGCTGACCGCGCTCTGCGAGCAGGTGGCGCGCTTCTACGGCTCGGCGCTCCCGAAGGGCTCGCCGGTCGTCCTCCACGTCGTCCTGCGCCCGCTCACGGAGCAGGAGCAGCAGGGCGGGCCAGCGCGTCCCGAGACGACCTTCTTCGAGAACCACGCGCTCCTCGAGGCCCAGGCCGGTGAGAGGCCCGAACCCCGCGTCGGCCTCCTCCTGCGCGAGCTCTTCAGCTACCTCTACTGGTCCCGCACGGCCGATCAGCACCTCGCCCTGCAGACCCCTTTCGCGGCCTCGCCCGAGCCGAGCGCGCTCGGCCTCTACGCCCTGCTCGAGGAGACGCTGACCGCCGCGTTGGGCAACGGCCTCGTCGCCGAGAAGGTGCTCGACAAGACCCGCTTCCAGGCCCTGCTCTCGAAGCAGAACGGCCTCCACGACGAGCCTCTCCTCGATCACACGGCCAAGGCGGTGATGCGCGCCCTCGAGCGGCGGCTGGCTTCAGACGGCATGCTCGACGACGGGTTCGCAAACGAGTTCATCAAGCTCTCCTCCGAGGCGCTGGGGCCGCGCGCCACCCGTAGCCCGCGCCTGCCCCTGCAGGCCCGCGCCGTCGTCTACCCCGACCGCTCCTTCGAGCCGCACCTGCGCCGCCTGCGCGAGGCCCTCCCTGCAATCCACACCCGCTCGCACCAGACGTTCGAGCGCTGGGCCCTCGAGCAGTACCCACAGCTCAGTGGCGTGCTCTTCACCCGCTGGTCCGACCTGAGCGCCCTCGAGGCCCATCCCGGCGTCGTGCCCGCCGCGGCGTTGGCCGAGATCCGCGAGGAGGCCAAGGCCTGCCGCGGGCTGGCCTACGGAGTGCGCCGTTCCCCTCACGCCGACGTGTACGTCCTCGCCGGCGACGACGAGGTCTCCATCCGCGACGCGCTGGAGGCGTTCCTGCGCTACGACCAGCGCTTCGAGGGA
>JACRCT010000323.1 GCA_016218885.1 Deltaproteobacteria bacterium
CATCCACGACAAGCTCCTGCCGCTGGAGGTCTTCACCCGCCTGCGCGCGCAGCGACCGCAGAGCGACCCGAAGCAGCTGGCCTTCTGGGTCGAGCGCTTCTTCAAGCTGTGGTGCCGCAACCAGTGGAAGCGGGAGCGCTTCGCCCCGTCCTTCCACCTCGACGACGCGAGCCTCGACCCGCGCGGCTGGTGCCGCTTCCCGATCCTCTCCAGCGGCTTCGAGGCCGAGCTGGCCGAGCTGCGGGCCATCGCCGGCGGGCTGACGGGCTGACGACGAGCGAACGGATTGAGCCTGGAGCTGGCTCAGCCTGCGGTCAGGGCCGGAGTTGTTGGCGGTTGAGCGCGGCGCTACACCGGCGGGCTCTCGCCTGGTTGCTCACGGCCGGCGTGGGGCGCCGCCGCGCTCGGGATCGTGAAGAAGACGGTGCAGCCCCGTCCTACAGCGCTCTCCACCCAGATGCGCCCGTCGTGCGCCTCGACGATGCCCTTGGCGATGGGAAGGCCGAGGCCGGAGCCTCGCCGTTCTCTCGGGTCGGCCTGCCAGTAGCGGTCGAACAGGTGCGGCAAGTCGGCCTCGCTGACGCCGGAGCCTGTGTCGGCGACCCAGAAGAGCGCCTGATCGCCCCTCGAGGCGACGCCCGAGGTGACGCTCCCTCCGGCCGGAGTGAACTTCAGGGCGTTGCCGATGAGGTTGGCGAAGACCTGGAGCAGACGGTCGCCGTCGGCCAGGACGTCGGGACAGTCGCTGGTTCGCTGAAGCCGAAGCTCGATGCCGGCGGACGCGGCCAGCGCTTGGTTGGCCTCCATGGCTTCGGCGACGAGTTGCTCCGGGCGCAGCCGCCGTTTTCGGATGGCGAGGTGGCCCGCCTCGATCCGAGTCACGTCGAGCAGGTCCTCGATGAGGCGGTTCATCCGCCGCGCGGATCGCTCGATGACGTCCGCGGGTCGCTGCGGCCCCGTGTCGCATCGGCGCAAGAGGCTCGCCTGCATGGTGATGACGCTCAAGGGGGAACGCAGGTCGTGCGCGACGATGCCCAGCACCTCGTCGCGGGCCCGGATGGCTCGTCGCAGCGCTTCCTCGGTCTGCCTGCGCACCGTGATGTCGAGCTCGGTGCCCACCATGCGGATGGCGCGGCCCTGGGCGTCCCGTTCGAAGACCCGACCTCGGTCCATGATCCAGATCCACGAACCCGATCTCGTCCTGACGCGCAGCTCGGCTTCGTACGCGGGGATCCGTCCCGCAACGTGGTCGTCGAGCGTCTGGCGGACCCGCGGCAGGTCGTCGGGGTGGATGCCCGAGAGCCAAGAGTCCACGTGGGGCGGTATCTCGTCGAGCCGGAAGCCCCGCATCTGCGCCCAGCGCTCGTTGAAGATCACCTCGCCGGTCACGATGTTCCAGTCCCAAGCGGCCAGGTCGGCACCCCAGAGAGCGAGCTCGACGCGCTGCTGGGCGCGGCGCAGGGCGTCGTCGGTGCGCTTGCGGTCGGCGATGTCGCGGACGAGCCCTTGCCAACGTCCGCCTCGCGGCCGTTCCAGCGACCGGGCTCACCTGGCCTCACCTGGCGTCGGCGCGCCCTGTCTCCGTCGAGCTCCATCACGTCCTCAGTGGAATGGGACCTGGATCTGGCAGGCGACCGCCGCCGCGCCGCCGCTGGTGGTCAGTGGCCAGCAGGCCTCGACCTTCTCGATTCCCGCACGTGAGCACTCTTCCCGGCAGGGAGTCTCTTCGGAAACCCGTGCCGGAGCGCCGGTGGGCCATCGGTCGTAGGAGCAGATAAGCGAGCGCCGTGGCTCGGTCCGCTCTCCGCAGTTGAGCGTGGGAATGGTGCCGAAGAGGGCCTCGCAGAGCTCAAAGCAGTTGCCCGCTGGCGCGTCCTGCGGCGCGACCAGCATCACCGGATGCGTGAAGCAAGGGGACCTCAGCGATGACCCTCCGCGGACCCGTGTCAGAGGGCCCACCCGTGTCCACCAGCAGGGGATCGGTCTTCCGCCGGCTGAAGGCCGGCGGCTACACAGCCAAAGTCCGCCTTCGCGGACTGCCCGAGGCGTGTCCGACGCCGGTGGCGAAGGCGCTGGCTCGTGGAGCGGTTCGCGAGAACGCACGCCACCTCAATGACGCCCACAAGCACTGGGCCTCCAGGGGAACCCGCGGGCCGAGCGTCGCCGCCCCGCACCCGGTCTCGCTCCAGCCACCGGCAGACGGCGCCCTCCAGCCACCGCCGACCGCTCCTCGCCAGGGACTTGCAAAACGTTGTGCTAGTCGGGAACTAGCAGAACGTTCGACTAGTCTCGGGGCCCATGGCGTCATGACCGCCAATACTTTGGGCGCACGCGGACAGTCGCCGCGACACTCGGAACGAAGCGACACACGGAATCGGCAGGGAGCGCAGGCTGCGCTAACCAGCGCTTCAGGCAGAAGGCTTGACTTCGTGTCGGCGACACACTATTAATGTGTCGTCGCAACACGAAGGAGGGCGCCGTGACGGTCTGCTTCTATAGCACGCGAGGGCCTTTCGGCTGCTTCTCCAACTTCTCGGCACACCCGGTCGAGATCGACGGAGTGACCTGGCCGACGACGGAGCACTACTTCCAGGCTCAGAAGTTCTCGGGCACGGCCCACGCGGGCGAGATCCGACGCGCTCGAAGCCCGATGGTCGCGGCGCGCATGGGACGAAG
This sequence comes from Deltaproteobacteria bacterium, assembly GCA_016218885.1. Classification (GTDB taxonomy): domain Bacteria; phylum Myxococcota; class Myxococcia; order Myxococcales; family UBA5297; genus JACRCT01. Next base: position 2,677 of record JACRCT010000323.1, read on the forward strand.
CCGCCAGCGCCCGCTGCGCAAGGACTGGGAGTCAGTGAAGGACGAGATCATGCGCCGCGCAGTACTGGCCAAGATCCGCCAGCATCAGGAAGTCAGAGAGCTCCTCCTCGGGACTGGTGAAGAGGTGCTCGTCGAGGACACCACCACGGACCAGTACTGGGGCTGCGGGTCCGACGGAAAGGGCCGCAATCGGCTTGGGCAGATCCTCATGGAGGTCCGTGACCTCCTCCGCGGCGAGGCCCTGAAAGCATGAACCGGTCCTTCTCCATATCCGGTGGTTCGGTCACCGGACGCCACCACGTCCGCGCCGGCCACAACAACCAGGACGCCTTCGCCTGGCGAACCACCGCCTCCGCAAGCCTGATCACGGCGGTCTGCGACGGGTGCTCGAGCGGCAGCCACAGCGAGGTCGGCGCCCGGCTGGGCTCGGCGCTCCTCGTTCAGGCCGTGGCCCAGGAGCTTGGCGAGGCGAGCCCGCTGGAGATAGTCGAGCGCACCCAGCGGCGAGTCCTGGAGGAGCTCGCTCGCATCGCGCGCGCGATGTGCGAGGAGGACCCGGAGCAGGAGGCGCTGCGCAGGACCGTCGAGGAGACCTTCCTCTTCACGGTGGTGGGGGTCGTGCTGCGCGAGGACCGCGCCTTCGCCTTCACCCTCGGCGACGGCCTGCTTGCCGTGAACGGCAAGGTCGAAAGACTCGGGCCGTTTCCCGGGAACGCGCCGCCCTATCTGGGCTACGGCCTGTGCGAACCCGACTCCGGTCGCTGGTCCCTCGAGACCCGCCTGCTGCCATCGCCAACAGAGATCGAGTCGCTGGTCATCGCCACCGATGGAGCGGCCGGGTTGGACCTCGCGCCCTTCGTCACCGACCCGCGGGTGGTGGCCAATCCCGACATGGTCCGTCGCCTCCTCTGGCAGCAGGCACGCGCCCGAAACCTCGACGATGACGCCACGCTCGTTGTCATCCGCCGCGCGGCAGGGGAGGGGACGCCGTGAACCTCTGGCTCGCCGGAAAGCGCATCGCGCTCAAGCCCGCATCCTCCCTGGGCAAGGGAGGCGAGGCCGACGTCTACGACCTCGGCGACGGCCGCGCCCTCAAGGTCTTCAAGGCTCCCGACCACCCCGACTACCAGGGCCTGCCGCATGAGCAGGTAGCCGCCGAGAGGCGCATCGCCGAGCACCAGGTGAAGCTGCGCGTCTTCCCCAAGAGCCTGCCCGCGCAGGTCGTGGCTCCCGAGGACCTCGCCACCGACCAGTCCGGCCGCACCATCCTCGGATATGCGATGCGCAAGGTGACCGGCGCCGAGGCGCTCTTCCGTCTGGCCGATCCCGCGTTCCGCCGGGCAGGCTACCCGGCGCACGACGTGGTAGCCCTCTTCGCCGAGATCCATGGGACCGTGGGCGCGCTGCACGCCGCGGGGCTGGTCATCGGCGACTTCAACGACCGCAATGTCCTCGTGGTCGGGGCCCGCGGCTTCCTCATCGACTCCGACAGCTTCCAGTTCGGGCAGTTCCTCTGCCCGGTCTTCACCGACCGCTTCGTCGATCCGCTGCTCTGCGACGGAGCAGGCCAATCGACGGGCCTGAGGCAGGTGAAGCCCCACGGGACCAACTCCGACTGGTACGCCTTCGCCGCGCTGCTGATGCAGTCGCTGCTGTTCGTGGGACCGTACGGCGGCGTGTTCAAACCCAAGGATCCGGCGGCGCGAGTCCCGCAGAGCGCGAGGCCGCTGAGCAGGATCACCGTGTTCCATCAGGAGGTCGTCTATCCCAAGCCCGCGGTGAGCCCGAGCACGCTCCCCGACAGCCTGCTCGAGCACTTCCATCGCGTCTTCCAGAAGGACGAGCGCAAGCCCTTCCCCGTCGCCGAGCTGCAGAGCTTGCGCTTCGCGCGGTGTCCCCAGTGCCAGACCGAGCACGCGCGCCTCGCTTGCCCGACCTGCAGACCCACCGCGGCGTTGGCCATGAAGAAGCAGGTCGCCGTTCGCGTGCGCGGAGAGGTGACCTGCGAGCGGCTCTTCCACACTCGAGGAGGGGTGATCGTCGCCGCGGCCATCGATCGCGGCGAGCTGCGCCTGGTCTTTCATGAGGACGGGGCCTACCGGCGCGAGGACGGAATGCCAGTGCTGCGCGGTCCCCTCGATCCATCGCTGTGCTTCGCCCTCCGAGGCCGCGATACGCTCGTAGGACGCGGCGGTGAGGTGGTCACGCTCTCTCCAGGCAAGGCGCCCGAGAAGCTGCTCGTGGACCAACACGGCCACCGTCCCGCCTTCGGCACCTGCGGCGAGAAGCGGATCTGGGCACACGACGGGCGCCTGATGCGCGACGGCTCGGTCGGGCCGGAGCTCATCGGAGAGGTGCTCGCGGGGCAGACCCGCCTCTTCCTGGGCTCCAGCCTGGGAGTAGGCCTCTATCGCGCGGGAACGGTATCAGTGGCTCTGCTCTTCGACGCCGCGAAGGGTGGCCTCAACGATCAGCTCAAGCTTCCGAAGCTGACCGGGGAGCTGCTCGATGTCGACGCCGTGTCGAGCGAGGAACGGGCGTGGATGAGGCTCGTCCTCCAGGAGGCCGGTCGCACCCGCCACCTGTGTCTGGCCTGGTCGCGCCACGGAGTGCTCGAGGGCACGGCCGAGACGAGCGCAGGCGATGGAACCTGGTTGGGGACCCTGGGTGGGGCGTGCGCGGTGGGAGGCATGCTCCTGGTCGCGACCGATGTGGGAATCGTGCGCGTGGAGGAGCAGGGCGGAGCCCTCGTCCAGACCCGTGAGTTTCCCGACACCGAGCCGTTCGTCGCCTCGGACTGCCGGCTGCTGGTCGGGCGCAAAGGACTGATCGTCGTCAGACCGCAGGAGATCGTCGCGCTGCAGATGCCGTGAACCCGTCGTAAGGATGAAAAGGATGAGGAGGCAAAAACCATGACTGCCACCACCCGTAAGGCGCTGCCCCTGCCCAGGTTCTTCGATGCCCGCAACGCCGAGCGGCACGGCTACGCCCCCGACTCGCAGCGCCTGTTCGCCGAGGCGGCGCAGTGGCGCAAGGCGCAGCGCATCGCGCCCGCGGCGAGCGACAAGCGCAACGTCCACCTGCTGCTCATCGACGTGCAGAAGGACTTCTGCTTCCCGGAGGGGACGCTCTACGTCGGGGGGCGGTCGGGCAAGGGCGCCATCGAGGACAGCAAGCGCATGGCGGAGTTCGTCTACCGCAACCTCGACGTGCTCACCAACATCACCACCACGCTCGACACCCACTTCGCGTTCCAGATCTTCTTCCCCTCGTTCTGGGTGGACAAGGACGACCAGCCCTTGGGGCCCTACCGGGAGATCGTCACCGAGCAGATCGAGCGCGGCGAGGTGAAGCCCAACCCGGCGGTGGCGGCCTGGCTGTGCGGAGGCAACTACCCGTGGCTGCTCAAGCAGGTGCGCCACTACTGCGCCGAGCTGGAGAAGGCGGGCAAGTACAAGCTCTACCTGTGGCCGCCCCACTGCCTGCTCGGCTCCGACGGGCACGCGCTGGTGGGTGTGATCCAGGAGGCGCGGCTCTTCCACAGCTTCGTACGCGGCGCGCAGAGCTGGGTGGAGGTGAAGGGCGGCAACGCCCTCACCGAGAACTACTCGGTCATGCGGCCGGAGGTGCTCACCCGCCACGACGGCGCTCCGCTCGCGCAGCGCAACACCGCCTTCCTCAAGACCCTGCTCACCGCCGACGCGGTGCTCATCGCCGGGCAGGCCGCGAGCCACTGCGTGAAGAGCTCCATTGACGACCTGCTCGAGGAGATCGTGGCTCAGGACGCGACGCTGGCGCGCAAGGTCTACATCCTCGCGGACTGCATGTCGGCAGTGGCGGTGCCCGACGGCAAGGGAGGCTTCGTGGCCGACTTCACCACGCAGGCCGAGGCCGCGCTGGCCCGCTTCGCCGCGGCGGGGATGCACGTGGTCAGGTCCACCGAGGCCATCGAGACCTGGCCGGAGATGCGCCTGGGCTGACCTGATCTGGTACGGCGGGCCTCCGTGCTCGCCTCGGCCGTTACTTGGCGCACTTAACGGCCAAGAAAAGCCGTTCACGTCGCCGTCGCCGTCAACGTCAACGACGCACGTCAACGTGGAGTCTCGGCCTTGGTAGGACGGGCCTCCGCGCTCGCCACCGAAACCTCGACGAAGAGACCGCACCAATCCCCACCCGCGCCTCGCGAGGAGCGGAGCGCGACACCCCTGTCCGCAGCACGAACCCGGAGGAAACCATGAGCTCGAAGCCGAACCAGCAGAAGGGCCCCGACGTCAACGAGCTGTTCCAGTCCGCGCAGGCCGAGGGCGTGCTCTCGCCCGAGTCCTTGCAGACGCTCACATCGGTGGACCTGGGCGCGCAGATCCAAGCCGGGCTGGGCATCTGCGTGGACGACGTGAAGGCCAGCGAGGTGCTGCTGTTGACGATGATGCCCGACGACTCGGGCTCGATCGCCGCGGCGGGAAACGAGAAGGTCGTGCGCGAGGGGCACAACCTGGTGCTCGAGGCGCTGCAGTCCTCCAAGCAGCGCGACGCCGTCCTCGCGCATACGCGCTACCTGAACGGCAAGGTGCTCTTCCCCTATCGGCCGATCGATCAAGCGATGGGGATGAGCAGCAAGAACTATCGGGCCGATCAGGGCACGCCTCTCTACGACCAGACGGTGGTGCTCCTGGGCTCGGTGCTGGCGAAGGCGCAGGAGTTCGCGAGCAACGGGGTCGCGGTGCGCTCGATGACGCTGCTCATCACCGACGGCTCGGACCAGCACTCGGTGAAGGCCGGGGCCAAGGACGTGGCGCGCATCGTCAGGGACATGCTCCGCGCCGAGTGCCACATCGTGGCGGCCATGGGCATCAACGATGGCGCAACCGACTTCCAGCGCGTCTTCCGGGAGATGGGAATCGAGGACCGGTGGATCCTCACTCCGGGCGCGACGGCGGGCGAGATCCGCCAGGCCTTCCAGGTCTTCTCGCAGTCGGCGCTGCGCGCGAGCCAGGCGGCGAGCTTCACGCAGACCGCGCTGGGGGGATTCACCCACTGACCTCCCGTGAGAAGACCATCACGGAGAGCCTCCAGGTACGCGGCGAGCACCTTGCTCGGCAGCCCTACGGGCATGGGGCTCGCCACGGCACGGTGTACTCTGCGGCATGGCAAGAAAACGACACGACCGCATCGTTGTCTTGGTGGCTGCTCTTGCGGGGTGTACCTCTCTCTCGTACCCCCGGCTTCCGGTCAGGAACGCAGGCGCTCTCAGCGATCCTCCACTCCGCCTGGTCCTCTCCGCCCCTCCCGCCGCGGACGCGGCCATTCTCTCGGTCTCATTGAGCGTCGAACGGCCCGATTCCACTTTTTGGAGCAAGGCGTGGAGCCAGCCAGGGGCGCATCGCGACGAGGCCGAGGACTTCGAAGCTGTCGAGCGTGGCTGGTTCCAAGGCGTTGGCACGTATAGGCTTGAGTTCGTGCTCGGCCAGAACGGCCGAACGGCAAAGGCCAGCGTCTTCGTCGACGGAAATGAGACGGCGCTCGAGGTTCACGCCTGGGTGGATGCGCTGGACGAGCGCAACGACGCGCTGGAGGTGGGTGAGGAGGAGTCCGCAGTCCCTGTTCGACCCTTCATCGCCTTGCTGCGAATCGAGCGCGTGCTCGAGTCGAATGGAGTCCGGTTGGAGAGCGATTGGCAACCAGCGATCTATGGCGTACCGCGATACAGAATCCGGAATGAGGGGAAAACGGCCATCTTCGGCACCGGGGTCCACGGCAATCTATTCGGGATCGTCGAACAGCTTCTTGATGGCAAGCCGGTGTCGTTTCTTCGCGGTGGATTCTGTGGAACCGTTGCCCCGGGTCGGCCTCTGGAACCCGGAGAATCAGTGGAAAGCATCGAGGGATTCTTCATCGGGAGACCTCGGCCGATGCCGGTAGGCAAGTATCGGTATGTTGTCCGTTACACGCTGGAGCCGATGCGCTTCCAGGAAAACCTTCCTCGCAACGAGTTGAGCGTGCAGGTGAATACGCTCTTCGAAGCTGCCGATGAGTTCGATACGGCCGCCCCCGAGCCTCCAGCTGTCGACGAGGCTCGTGCTTGCGAATTGCGAGGGGTCGAAGCGGATGGGCGCCTCACCATCGCCATCACGGGGCGGGAGGTGACAGCCCAGTTGCATGGCATCGAGATGCCCAGCGGGCCAAGCGAGCAGTGGACCGCAGAGCTCAAGAGGCGCGCGATGCGTTCTACGGCATTTCCAAGATGCGAGGTCATCGACGCGGGCGCCGTGCCGCGAGTGAAGCTCCTCGTCTTCGGAAGGAAGTCCGAGGGAGGTGGCGGCTGGTCGGACCTCGGCAGAACGATGCTGGTGTCGGGCCTGGCGCGCGTCGCCGCAGGTGAGTTTCCAGAGCGGCAAGAGTACCTGAAGGCCGAGCAGGACGGGCGCCGGAACCAGGAGTGATCGCGGGTGCCGGCGCTGGTAAGAGCGAGGCCTCCGCGAACCGAGGGCGGGAAGCGTCTCGACCACGAAGCGGCCGGTCTTGACGGCTCCAGACCGCAGGACGAGAGCAGGCCGGCCCACTGCGACTCGTCGGTGGGCAGCGAGGGGAACGGATGGCGGAAGGGTCTGTCGATGACCCACGGGCGCGACTTGGTGGAGCTTGGCGCCGCCCAAGTCCGGCGTCTTCGGGTCAGTAGACGCGCACGCCTCCGAGGGCGGCTTCGGCGCGGCTCCACACCGCGGGCGTCGCCCCCTCGGAAGCTTCCGCCCAGTACATGAGCGAGACGATTCGGCGCTCGGGCGCGTAGACCCGCGTGCGAGAGATGGTGCCCGAGTGAGGGTCGACCGAGTCGAAGCCGCCCCAGTGGAGACCCTTGTCCTCTCCGTAAATGACGTCGGTGAGCTTGGCTGTGCGCTGGCTCAGCTCTCCGGCAGCCTTGCGCCGGAACTCGATCATGAACCTCAGCGGTTCTCGCCGGTCCTTGGCGTCCTCATTGAGCTGCCAGACCGAGGTCATCAGCCTGCCCGGCCCGTCGCGCTGCACCAATTCGAGGGAGCGGGCGACCTCAGAGGCGTCTTCGGGATCAGGCGACCAGACCCCACGAAGCTCCGCCGAAAAGTGGATATCGAGCACGCTGGTCTTTCCGGAGGCTGTCGTCACCAGGGTGTCTGGCGCTCGGCCCGCGGCATATCCGACGACCGGGGCCTCGTAATAGGGCCGTGAGCCGCCGTTCATCTTCAGGACGCGGCTGCAGATCGCCTTTCGGCCGTACTGCTCCCTCTGCAGCAAGAACAGGCGAGTCTTCGCACGGGTGTGCTCGTCCGCCTGGGGAAAGAGGACCAGGGTCTCCCGGTGAGGGACCATCGCGCAGACGCTCTTGGTCTGGAGATGCTCCCGCGCCATCTCGGTTACCCCAGGGAGTAGCAGGCACGCGGCGGCGAGCCAGTGATCGGTCCAGAGGAGAAGTCGCTGCGGCGCCCCGGACGAATCGTCCGGGCCCGGAAGGAGCCCCGCCTTCACTTCTCCGCGCTGGGCGAGCGCGGCAAGGTTGTAGAGAGCGCGCGCGTGCGCAGCCTTCGGCGCCAACTTCGCGCCGGTCAGTTCCACGCTCCTGACGTAGCTGGCGACACCCTTGAGGTCCTGCATCAGCGCGACCTCTAGACCGTCCAGGAGCGGATGCAGGACGTGATGGTCGGTCAGGTAGCCTTTGGGAACGATGACCGGGAACAGGGCTCCGATATCGAGCCTCGCCGGCTTCAAATCGCGCGCGGAAACCGGCCCGTGGTCGTCGGGCACCAAGTCCTTCGCGAGCGGTGGGTCCTTGGACGGTTGGCTGCGCCCGAGGGAATCGGCAGGAGAGCCTGGCTTCTTCGCCCTGTCGGCAGCAGCTGCAGCCATCGCAGCGAGGACTTCACGGCGCCCGAACTCCATCCGGCCTCCCTGCCGCTCGGCAGCTCCCTGGTCTTGACGGGCGCTACGCTAGCGTCGCGCGCTTCCAGAGTGAAGCCGCACCAGCCGTGAGGCGCCACGTTGGTGGCGCCGGATTGGACGGTGAACAGGCCGCCGCGGAGCATCCCCAATCGCTCGACCTTGCCGTGCGGGCCATCGAGGACCGGATGGGACGCCGCCTTGGCAGGGAGGGTGGAGGCGACCGATCCGTTGAGCCCGTCGATCCTCCCTGACTCGTTGTGCGGCGAGTCTCGGCGTAGGAGTCGCGCTTGAGCGCGTGTCTTTGATGGGGATCAGTGTCCGGAGTGAGCCCAGCCCATTGTCACCGCAGTGTGGCGACAATGAGCCGGCATTCAGGCCCGCGCCATCAGCTCGCTCACGAGCTGGCTGAAACGCGTCGGATCGGGGAGCTCCGAGCCTTCGACGAGCAGGGCTTGTCCGAGCAGGAGCTCGGAGTAGTCGCCGATGCGCTGGTCGTCCTTGCTCTGGTCGAACAGCGCCTTGAGCTGCTTGAGCACCGCGTGCTCCGGGTTCACCTCCAGGATGCGCCGCTGGCTCGGGCCCCGCTTCTCGGCCAAGAGCCGCTCCAGGCGCGGCGTCATCGCCCCGTCGCCCACCAGGCAGACCGGGGACACGGTGAGGCGGCTGGAGACGCGCACCTCCTTGACCTGCGCGTCCAGGCGCTTCTGCATCGCCTTGAAGAGCTCGGCGAAGCCTGCCTCGGCCTCCTTGCGCTCCTTCTCGCGCTCCTCCTTGCCGGTCAGGTCGAGGTTCGCGTTGGCCGCCGATTTCAGCTTCTTGCCGTCGAACTCCGAGACGTGGTGGACCATTAAGTCGTCGATCGGATCCCGCAGGTAGAGCACCTCCAGCCCCTTGGCCTTGAAGACCTCGAGGTGCGGCGAGCTCTCGATGAGGGCACGAGACTCGCCGCTGAGAAAGTAGATGTCCTGCTGCCCCTCCTTCATGCGGGCGATGTACTCCTTGAGGGTCGTCTGCTTCTCGGCGTCCGCCGAGGACTCGAAGAGCAAGAGTCCCAACAGCTTCTCCCGGTACTCGTAGTCCGAGGTCACGCCCTCTTTGAGCGCGCGCCCGAAGGCCTTCCAGAAGGTGCGGTAGGCTTCCGGCTCCCGCTCCTGCATCTCGACCAGGACGTCGAGGACCTTCTTGACCAGCCCCTTGCGGATCTGGGCGATCTGCCGGTCCTGCTGCAGCATCTCGCGCGAGACGTTGAGGGAGAGGTCCGACGAGTCGACCACGCCCCTCAGGAAGCGCAGGTAGCGCGGCAGCAGATCCTCGCACCTCTCGACGATCTTCACGTTCTGCGCAAAGAGCTGCAGCCCGCCTTCGGCGCCGAACAGGTGGAGGTCGAATGGCGCTCGCGAGGGGATGAAGAGCAGCGCCCGGTACTCGAGGCGGCCCTCGGCGCTGAAGGTGATGGTCTTGAGCGGCTTCTCCCAGTCGTGGGAGATGTGCTTGTAGAAGTCGTGGTGCTCCTCTTCCTTCACGTCCTGGGGCTTGCGCAGCCAGATCGCCTTCATCGAGTTGAGGGTCTTGTCCTCCACTATCGACTTCTTCGGGGCGTCTGGCTTCGGCTTGCCCTGCTCGTCGCGCTCGACCTCCTCGCGGGTCACCTGCATGCGGATGGGGTAGCGCACGAAGTCCGAGTACTTCTTGATGATGCCGCTCAGGACCCACTCGTCGGTGAAGTCCGGCATTCCGTCGTCTTGATCCACCGGTCTCAGGTGCAGGGTGAGCGCCGTGCCGTGGCGGTCGCGGGAGGCGGGGCTGACGGTGTAGGTGCCGTCGCCGGTCGACTCCCAGCGGGTGGCGGCCTCGCTACCTGCGCGACGGGTGACGAGGGTGACCCGGTCCGCCACCATGAAGGCCGAGTAGAAGCCGACGCCGAACTGGCCGATCAGGGCGAGCGCCTGCTCGCTCGACTTGGACTCCTTGATCTTCTGCACCAGCTCGCGCGTCCCGGAGTGCGCGATGGTGCCGATGTTGGCGATCACTTCCTCGCGCGACATGCCGATGCCGTTGTCGACGATGGTCAGGGTCCTCGCCTGGGGGTCGGCCTCCAGCCGGATCTCCGGGTCTGCGTCGGAACGGAGCCCTGGTTGGGTGAGGGCCTCGAAGCGCAGCCGGTCCAGGGCGTCGGAGGCGTTGGAGACCAGCTCCCGGAGGAAGACCTCCTTGCTCGAGTAGAGCGAGCGGATGAACAGGTCGAGCAGCTGCTTCATCTCCGCCTGGAAGGGGAAGGTCTCGGCTCCTGGAGGCGTGGGCTGGTTGTCGTGGGCGATAGTCGTATCCATGGTCGATCTCCGAGCTGCACTGGGCGGCGCCCGAAACCCGGGGATGCCGCCGCCGAATCCACCGGCCTCGCGCGCGCCGCGCCTGCGAAGCCAGCGGGGAATTCCTAACCACTCGACGTTGGAGCGCAAGGCGAAACGAGCAGCGTTTGGCGTCGCGGGTCCCGCCCGGGCTTCTCCGCACCCGGCGCCGATCGCAAGGTGCGGAAGCCCCGGCTGGCGGGCTGCCGAGGCACGAGATGGCCGGGAGGCTAGACGCGTCCCGATCGCGGGCGCAAGTGGCGTTCGATGAGGTCCGGGTCGGTCCGCTTCCTCACCCATCCCCCGGAGTCATTGCCAGCCATTCGACGGCATTGAGGAACATCGTGGCGTTCTGCTCGGTGCGGGAGCGCCAAGCGGCGTAGGGCAGGTACACCGTCGGAGCGCTGAATGATCCGCCTGCCGCTCACATGCCTCCTCGCGTTCATGGCGCTCGGAGGTTCGGATGCCGCCCTGGCGCGAGGGCCTTCAGAAACGGTGCAGATCGCGGTGGCAGTCCGCGACATCCCCGTGGGGGCCGTGCTGAAAGCCGAGGACATCAAGGTCGTCGACGTCCCGGCCGAGTACGTGACCATCTACGTCGTGAAGGGCGACTCGACCTCCTACGTGATCGGGCAGCGGACGGGGATGCCGCTATTGAAGGGCGACTTCCTCCGCTGGGCCTACTTCGACTCGCTGTTGGGCGATCCTGCGAAGCGCGCGTTCCCGACCTGTGCCAAAGCCCTGAACCTGCCCGCATCTGCCGCAGAGCAGGTCGCGCGGGTCCGCCAGGCCATCCTCTCGCGCGAGCCATAGAAGGGCCGGGGAAGAGCGCCTTCGCCAGACGTCGCATGGCTTCGTCGCTCGAGTCCGCAGGGGCTGGCGCCAGAGCGGTATTGGGCAGCGACGGCTCCGACACCCTGCAGCGACGGGTCAAGCTCAGAGCCCATCCTGTCGCCCGGACCTCGTCATCCGTTTGGCCTCACCGGTTCACGGGTGCCGGGTCGCTCAGCCGACCATCCGGTGCCGGGGAGAGCCTGCATGCGCGACGGCAGTCTGTCCGCCCAGAATGCTGTGCGGCCAGGCCGGCTGGTCTAACGAGAACTACGAGTGAGCCAGCGAGGGGAGACCTCGAAGAAGGTCCACCGCGGGCACCTCGAATCTGAGGGCCGGCGACCCGCAGGCCCTGGCTCGTCTCGGTCACCCCCTCCAGAGCCAACGACGGTCGAAGTCAGCCTGGCGGTGGCGCGCTCCTGGATCACTCCGGCGCGGAGCCGCCACCGGCTGCTCGCGAAGGCAGCAGCGCCGCAGCCAACAGCGCGAGAGGACTGCAGAGCGCCATGGTGCCGAGCGCCGCGGTCGGGGTGCCGCCATGGTGAGGGTCGGCGAGCGCCCCGGCGATCACCGGGCCCAGGGAGGCGACGCACCAGGGCAGCCCCATCAAGAGCGCGCTCACGCCGCTGCCGCGGCCCGGCAGCAGGCGATTGCCTTCAGCGAGGGCGACCACGTTGTTGGCGCTGGCGAAGGCACCGAACGCAGCCAGAACGGGCAGCAGCAGGACCGGAGGGACCTTCACGCCGAGGATGACGGCGAGCGCGAGGCCGGTCATGAAGTTGGTGGTCACCAGCACTCGCCTTCCACCGAGGCGATCAGCGGCGTGGCCCGCGGGGACGAGCGCCAGGGCACCCCCGGCGACGAGCGCGAAGTGGCCGCCGCCTTGGACCACCCAGTCCGGCGCTCCGAGCTGCAGCATCAGGTCGGGCAGAAGGAAGATCATCGACATGTTGACCGCCGCGGCCAGGGCCTGAACCGCGAACAGCGAGCCGAGCGGGCGCCGCGCGTGGCGCAGCGAGCCCGTCCAGGCCGCGAAGCTGTGAGGAAGCCTGGGCGCGACCGGCACCACGCGCCAGATCGCGAACGACGCGAGGGCCGGACAGAGAGACAGCAGGGCCGTCGCCCCGGGCGCCCTGCGCCAGGCAGCGGTGAA
>JACRCT010000325.1 GCA_016218885.1 Deltaproteobacteria bacterium
CGCCGGACTCGCTGGCGCTCGCCGCAGTACTCCATGCCCTCCGAGGCTTCGCGCTGCCGGCTCGCTCGCGCTCGGGCCTGTGGGCCTATGGGCCTGTGGGCCGGGACAACCGGCCAGGGCGACGGGCTTGACACCCACCCACCGGACCGTTATCTGGCGGACGCTTTTGGCGCGGTCCAGCGTGCGCCCCAAGGAGCGAGCATCCATGAAGAAGTACGCCTGTCAGGCCTGCAGCTATGTGTACGACCCTGCGGTCGGCGATCCCACGAACGGGGTTCCGCCCGGGACTCCGTTCGAGAAGCTGCCCGAGGATTGGGCCTGCCCTGACTGCGGTGTGGGCAAGGACATGTTCGAGCAGGTCGAGTAGTTAGGATCTCCTTCACGCCGATCCGAGCGGCGGGAAAGCAGCGAGGCGAGCATGGGCGGCATGCAGGCGCGGAAGATCAAGGAAGGCATCTACTGGGTTGGCGGCATCGACTGGAGCCTCCGCCTCTTCCATGGCTATTCGACGCCTCGCGGGACGACCTACAACGCGTACCTGGTGGTCGGCGAGAAGAAGACGGCGCTCATCGACACGGTGAAGTCCTACCTCTCCGAGGAGCTGCTCGAGCGCGTCTCCTCGGTGATCGACCTGGCGAAGCTCGACTACCTCGTCTGCAACCACGTGGAGATGGACCACTCGGGAGCGATTCCCCGGGTCCTCGAGCGGGCGCCCAACGCCACGGTGGTGACTTGCGCCAATGGCGAGAAGGGCCTGCGCGAGCACTTCCACCGCGATTTCCGGTTCCAGCAGGTGAAGACCGGCGACAAGCTCGACCTGGGAGGCAAGACGCTCTCCTTCGTCACCACGCCGATGGTCCACTGGCCGGACAACATGGTGTGCTACCTGCCCGAGGACCGGCTCCTCTTCTCCAACGACTCGTTTGGGCAGCACTACGCCTCGCCTGAGCGCTTCGATGACGAGCTGCCGCTGCACCTGGTGGTGGAGGAGGCGCAGAAGTACTTCGGCAACATCGTGCTCTGCTTCCTGCCCATGGTGGCCAAGGCGCTGGAGGCGGTCTCGGGGCTGGACATCGACATGATCGCCCCGAGCCACGGGCTGATCTGGCGCAGCCACGTGCGGACCATCCTCGAGCACTACAAGCGGTGGACCTCTAACCAGCCGGAGGAGCGGGCGATCGTGGTCTACGACACGATGTGGGATTCGACGGCCAAGATGGCGCGCGCCATCTCCGGCGCCTTCGAGAACCGCGGGGTGCCGGCCAAGCTCTACGACCTCAAGGAGTCGCACATCTCGGAGATCATGACCGACGTGGTGGTCTCCCGGTACATCTGCGTCGGGTCGCCGACCCTGAACAACTCCATCCTGCCCACGGTGGCCTCGTTCCTGACCTACCTGCGCTCGCTCTCGCCCAAGAAGCGGGTCGGGCTGGCCTTCGGCAGCTACGGCTGGGGCGGCCAGAGCATCGAGCAGGTCAACGGCTACCTGAAGGACTGCGGCTTCGACCTGCTCGAGCCGGTGAAGGCCAAGTACGTGCCGGACGCCGAGACCCTGCACGCCATCACCGCGCAGGTGGAGAAGGCGCTGGCGGGCCTGGCGGCGCCCAAGCCAATCGCGATCGTCGCACCGAGCGCGTAGGGGGCTTGACCGCTCGCTGGCGGCAGGCGAGCTCGCTGGCCCACGAAAGAACGACGGCGCGGCGGGAAGACCCCACCGCGCCGTTCTCTATGTAGCGCCGGGAAGGAATCGACAGGTTCAGGGAGGATCACTCCCTGACGGTCGTGGCTCTGACACCCTGTCTACGGCTCGATCTTGGTGCCCGGCTTCCAGCGCAGGATGGGCTTGCGGGCCGCCTTGACTTCATCGAGCCTCTCGCGGAAGGCGCGGGTGGGAGCGGCCTTCAGTGCCTCGGGAGACTCCTTGGCCTCGACGGCGATGGCCTTCATCGCCGCGACGAACGCCTCGATGCTCTCGCGGGACTCGGTCTCGGTGGGCTCGATCATCATGGCGCCGGCGACGATGAGCGGGAAGTAGATCGTCGGCGGGTGGTAGCCGTGGTCGATGAGCCGCTTGGCGATGTCCATGGTGGTGACGCCGAGGTCCTTCTGGTTCTTGTCGTTGAGGACCACCTCGTGCAGCGAGGGCGTGGCGTAGGGCAGATGGAAGTCGTCCTTGAGTAGGGCGCGGACGTAGTTGGCGTTGAGGACCGCCAGATCGCTCGTGCTCTTGAGCCCCGCCGGGCCCATCTCGCGGACCCAGGCGTAGGCGCGGACCATGATTCCGAAGTTGCCCCAGAAGGTGCGCAGCTGGCCGATGGTCTGGGGCCGGTCGAACTCCAGGCGGAACTTGTCGCCGTCCTTCACCACCACCGGGACAGGGAGGAAGGGGACCAACTCCTTGGCTACGCCGACCGGCCCGGAGCCGGGGCCGCCGCCGCCGTGAGGGGTGGCGAAGGTCTTGTGCAGGTTGAACTGCATCACGTCGACGCCCATGTCGCCCGGGCGCGAGCGGCCGAGCAGGGCGTTCATGTTGGCGCCATCGCCGTAGAGGAGCCCGCCCTTGGCGTGGACGACCTTGGCGATCTCCGCGACGTTCTTCTCGAACACGCCCAGGGTGTTCGGGTTGGTCATCATCACCGCGGCGACGTCCTCGGTCATGGCGGCGGCGACGACCTGCGGCTCGAGCAGCCCCTCGGGCCCGCTCTTGAGCTCGACGACCTCGAAGCCGTTGAGGGCGCTGGAGGCGGGGTTGGTGCCGTGGGCGCTGTCGGGGACCAGGACCTTGTGGCGCGGCTTGCCCTTGGCCAGGTGGTAGGCGCGGACCATCATCAGGCCGGCGAGCTCGCCCTGGGCCCCGGCGGCCGGCTGCAGGGTCACGGCGGCGAAGCCGGAGATCTCGGAGAGCATCCGCTCCAGCCGCCACATCAGCTCCAGGGCACCCTGGACGCGCTCGTCGGGGAGCAGGGGGTGGAGGTTGGCGAAGCCCGGCAGGCGCGCCGCGGCCTCGGCGGACTTGGGGTTGTACTTCATGGTGCACGAGCCCAGCGGATAGAAGCCCGTGTCCACGCCGTAGTTGAGCTGCGAGAGCCGCAGGTAGTGGCGGACCACCTCGGGCTCGTAGAGGCAGGGCATGCCCTCGACCTGGCCGCGCAGGTACTCCTTGGGGATCTCCGAGGAGGGTTCGACCTCGGGGACCTCGGGGGCCGGTAGCGACGCTCCGCTGCAGTGTCCGGGCTTGCGCTCGAACAGCAGCGGCTCGTTGAAATTGATCCCCTGAGTGGCGCGGGAGGTGTCTGGGAGATTCATGAGAGCTCCGGGGGGGGGAAGCAGTTGTGAGCCGTAAGTTGTGAGTCGTAAGTCGGGAGCTGAAGTCCTGAGGGCTTGAGACTGACCTTGGACTCAGGACTCGAGACCAAGCGGGAAACCCCGCGAGCTAGGGGACCCGAAAACTTAGGACTCAAAACTCAAGACTTATGGCTTCTTCAAGATGTCCTTCAGCCGGCTGCGTGCCTGGTCGTACATCTTCTTGATCTCGGCGTTGGCCTCGTCGGCGACCTTCTGCGCTTCCTTGCTCCACCGGTCGAGGCCCTTCTCCAGCTTTCCGGCGAGCTCCTCCGGCTTGAGGCCCAAGCCCTTGGCCACCTCGTCGGCGACCTTCTCGACCCGCTTCACGCCTTCCTTGACCTGCACGTCGAAGCGCGAGGAGAGCTGGTCGGCACGCTCGCCCAGCCGCCCCATCTCCTCCTTGATGCGCGCTCCCGCCTGGCGGGTCTGATCGCGCAGCCTGTCGGCGGTGGCCGTGACCTCCTGGGGGCTCATGCCCAGGAACTCGGCCGCCTTGCGGGCGGCGTGGGTCACGGTGTCGTCGACCGGGGGAGCCGCCGCGGTCTTCCGGGCGGCGGTCTTGCGGGGCGCCTTCTTGGGGGCGCTCTTCTTCTTCGTCGTGGTCTTCTTCTTCGCAGCAACCTTGGCCATGTTCGTTCCTCCCCTGGAGACTCAGCGCAGCGCGGCGACGAGGCGGTCGATGGCCGCCTTGCCGTGCAGCTCGGTGACGCAGAACAGCAGCGAGTCCTTGAGCTCCGGGTAGTCCTTGCCCAGCGGGTAGCCGCCGTCGATGCCCGCCTTGGCGAGCTTCTGCTGCAGGGCGGCGACATCGCCCTTGATCGCGAACTCGTTGAAGACCGGCCCGGTGAAGGTCGCGCTCAGGCCGACCTTGGTCAGCTCAGTGCGGGCGTAGTGGGCTCGCTGCCAGTTGAGCTTGGCGAGCTCGCTCAGGCCCGTCTTGCCCAGCAGGCCCAGGTGGATGGTGGCCGCCAGGGCGCACAGCCCGTTGTTGGTGCAGATGTTGGAGGTCGCCTTCTCGCGCTTGATGTGCTGCTCGCGGGTGGCCAGGGTGAGCACGTAGCCACGGCGACCCTTGCGGTCGGTGGTGATGCCGACCAGGCGCCCGGGCATCTGGCGCATCACGCTCTCGCGGGCGGCGAAGAAGCCCAGCCCCGGCCCGCCGTAGGCCAGCCCGTTGCCGAAGCTCTGCATCTCGCCCACGGCCACGTCGGCGCCCAGCTCGGCCGGCGAGGCGAGCAGCCCGAAAGACAGGGCCTCGGTGGTGGCCGCCACGCAGACCGCACCTGCGTCGTGGGCCAGCGCGAACAGCTCCTTGAGCGGCTCGACCACGCCGAAGAAGTTCGGGTAGCCCACCACCAGCCCGGCGACGCCGTCGAGCGCCTTGCGGGTCGCGGCCAGGTCGGTGCGTCCGTCGGGGCCGAAGGGGATCTCGCGCACCTCGATGCCCGTGGGCTCGAGGTAGGCGCGCATCACCTTGCGATAGGAGGGGTGCAGGGCGCGGGAGACGGCCACCGCCTTCTTGTCCGGGTGGACCCGGTGGGCCAAGAGCGCCGCCTCGGCGGCGGCGGTGGCGCCGTCGTACATCGAGGCGTTGGCGACGTCGAGCCCGGTCAGCAGCGTGACGAAGGTCTGGAACTCGAAGACCGCCTGCAGCGTGCCTTGGCTTATCTCCGGCTGGTAGGGCGTATAGGCGGTGTAGAACTCGCTGCGCAGCAGCAGCTGATCCACCGCGGGGGGCACGTGGTGGGGGTAGGCGCCGGCCCCCAGGAAGGCAGGCGCGCTCGGATTCTTGGCGGCCAGCTCGGACAGGTGCTCGAGCAGGCTGCGCTCGTCCATGGCCGCCGGGACCTCCAGCGGGCGCTTGAGCTGGAGCTCCTTGGGAATGGAGTCGAAAAGCGCGTCGATCGAGCTCGCGCCGATGGTCTGCAGCATCCAGGCGATGTCGGCGTCGCTGTGCGGGTGGTAGCGCATTCTTGGCCTCAGGCTTCGGACGTCAGGCTCCGGGTTCGTCTCCCGGAGCCTGCGATGCTTGACGGTTCATAGACCACGGTCTGGGGGCCCAGGATTCCCTCGGGCGGCGGAGCCCGAGGTCCCAAGGCCTGGAGCTGCAGCCAGCCTCTCTCAGTGGGCAGAGTGCTTGACGTGCTCCTCGTACTTGGCGGCGTCCATCAGGCCTTCGAGCTCGGCGGGGTTGGCCAGCTCGATCTTCACCAGCCAACCCTTCTCGTAGGGGTCCTGGTTGATGGTCTCGGGGGCGTCCGAGAGGGCGGCGTTCGCCTCCAGCACCGTTCCGGTCACGGGGCTGAAGACGTCGGAGACGGCCTTGGTGCTCTCCACCGCGCCGCAGGTCGCGCCGGCCTTCAGCGCCGCGCCCTTCTTGGGCAGGTCGACGAACACGATGTCGCCCAGCTGCTCGGTGGCGAAGGCGGTGATGCCCATGGTGAGGGTCTTGCCTTCGACCTTCGCCCACTCGTGATCCTTGGTGTACTTGAGGTTGGCTGGAATGGTGCCCATCGAGTGCTCTCCTAAGCGAAAAAGGTGGGGGCGAGCCCCCACGAGCCCTACTTCTTGGACTGGTAGAACGGGGTCTTGGCGACCTTGGCCCCGACCGGCTTGCCGCGGATCTCCACCTCGAAGCTCGAGCCCTCGGGGGCGAGCGCGGTGGGCACGTAGCCGACGCCGATGGGGATCTTCAGCGAGGGCGACATCGTCCCGCTGGTCACCACGCCCACTTGCTTGCCGTCCTTGAGGATCGGGTAGCCGTGCCGGGGGATGCCCTTGTCGGTCATGGTGAAGCCGACGAGCTTGCGGGTCAGGCCCTCCTTCTTCTGCTTCTCGAGGACCGGTCGGCCGTGGAACTCGACGCCCTTGTCCATCTTGACGATCCAGCCCAGGCCCGCCTCCAGCGGGGTGTGCTGGTCGTCGATGTCGTTTCCGTAGAGCGCGTACTTCATCTCCAGGCGCAGCGAGTCGCGGCAGCCCAGCCCGGTGGGCACCAGGCCCGCGGACCTGCCCTTGTCGAAGAGCGCGTCCCACAGCTTCATGCCGTCCTTGGGCGGGCAGTACAGCTCGAAGCCGTCCTCGCCGGTGTAGCCGGTGCGCGCGATGATGCAGCGCACGCCCGCCACGTCTCCCTCGCCAGCGTGGTGGTACCACTTGATCTTGGAGAGGTCGACCTTCGTCAGCTGCTGCACGATGCCTGCGGCCTTCGGGCCCTGCACCGCGAGCTGGCCGTACTCGTCGCTCTTGTCCTCGACCGAGGCGCCGTAGGTGTGCTCCTTCATCCAGGCCACGTCCTTGGCCACGTTCGCGCCGTTGATGACCACCAGGAACTTCTCGGGGTTGAAGCGGTAGACGATGACGTCGTCGACGAAGGTGCCGTTGTCGTAGAGCATGCCCGAGTAGGCGGCTTGCCCGTCGATGAGCTTGGCGACGTCGTTGGTCAAGAGCTTCTGGGTGCACTCCATCGCCTTGGGCCCGGTGATGAAGACTTCGCCCATGTGCGAGACGTCGAAGACACCCGCGGCCGTGCGCACCGCGGTGTGCTCCTCGATGATGCCGGTGAACTGGACCGACAGGTCCCATCCTGCGAAATCGACGAGCTTGCCTCCGGCTTGGACGTGGGCGTCGTAGAAGGGCGTGCGGCGGGCCATGGAACTCTCCGGGAAGGACGGCGCGGATCGCCGCGTCGAGGAAGGGCGGGACTATAGATCACCGCCGGGGGGATTCAAGGCATCAGCGGACCCTCGCAAGAAGACGGTTCGAGCCTCCGATGAGAGGTGTGCGCCCACTCCTGCGAGCCCAAGGTCTCAACGAGCTCGTCCCCCTGGCGCGGGGGAAGGATCCGAGCCCGTGCAGCCGTTGTCCAGATATAGAGTGGCCGGAGCGCACACGAGCGCGCGGACGCGGACGCAACAGCCGTTCTCATGCCAGCCTGTTTGACTGAGAGCGGGAGGTTCCGTAGAGTCCCGCGCCTTGTCGTACCTGACGCACCGATGAACGATTCTCAATCTCTCCGCGCTTCTGCTGCGACCCTCACCCCTGCCGAGACGGCTCCCGTCCCCAGCGAGAGACCCGAGTCTCCTGCAGAGCATGCCCCCGCGCCTTCGGCGAGCGCCTCCCAGAATCCCATTGCGGGCGAAGCGGTGAGCGACTCCTCGCAGGGCCCGGAGCATGCCGAGGGCTCGGAGAGTCCTGGCCGGCGCAGGCGACGACGAAGAAGGCG
>JACRCT010000326.1 GCA_016218885.1 Deltaproteobacteria bacterium
CGCCGGTCCTTGGATACGAGGGCATCCAGCTCCTGGCCAAAGCACTCGCTCACCAATGCCCCCAGCCTAAGGGGAGAGGCCGGCGCCTTTGGACGCAGCGCCTGCAGCGCCTCGTGCGCCTCATGGCCGTCCTGGAATCGCTCGCGCGGGTCCTTGGCCAACATCTTGAGGAGGGCCGAGTCGATGAACGCCAGCGAAGCATCGATGGCCGAGGGGAGCTTGGGCGGCTCCGAGCGGGCGGCCTGCATGATCTGCAGCAGATCGTTGCGAGCGAAGGGGTGGACGCCGGTGAGCATCTCGCAAAGGACGACGCCCAGGCAGAACAGGTCGCTGCGCGTGTCGATGGGATCGCCGGACCCCTGCTCGGGTGACATATAGGCGAGCTTGCCCTTGATCGAGCTGCCGATGGTGGCGTGAAGCTGCTGGGCGCTCTTGGCCACGCCGAAGTCGATGAGCTTCACGTCGCCAGAAACCGACACCATGATGTTCTGCGGCGAGATGTCGCGGTGCACCACGCGCGATGGGGCGCCGTCGGGGCCCCGGACCTCCCAGGCGTACGCCAGCGCGTCGGCGACCTGCGCCGCGATGTCCAGCGCCAGAGCCGGAGCGAGCCGCTGGTGACGCTCGGCCAGCCGGTCGAGCAGCGAGGCCATCGTCGGCCCCTGCACGTACTCCATGGCTGCGAAGTAGCCCTCGCGGTCCTGTCCGAAGTCGAAGACCTGAGCGATGTTCCGATGGGAAAGCCGGGAGGTGAGCTGCGCTTCGTCGAGGAAGTGCTGCACCGTGTTCCGGTCGGTGGCGACGCCAGGGAGGATCCGCTTCAGCGCCACGAGCTTCTGGAAGCCCTGCGGACCATCCTGGACGGCCAGGAAGATCTCCCCCATGCCGCCTGCTGCGATGCGATGAACCAGGCGGTAGCGCCCGGCGACGATCATCGCGGGGGCTTCTGGCATGTGCTGGCGGCCCTCCGGGCTGGGGATGAATCGCGTGAAGGTACCGGCGTGCAGCTCACTTGTGCCAACGAGGTGCGCGAGCGCAGAACTCTCGCCGCTGCCACCAGGCGAGTCAAGCCAGGGGCTTGCTGATCGCCTTGCGAGCGATTGCCTCATGAAGACCTCCTCCATCAGGTGAGCGCGGGAGCGCTCACCATCTCCGATGACGAAGCTCGTCCGAGGAAGTCGCAGTTTCTCCGATCTTCCCAAGCCATTCCCTCCGACTTGGGCGGAGTCGTCTTGGCTGATGTCTTGAGATCTCGATGGGTTAGCGCCTTTCTTTTGCGAGGCGAGGCGATTTCTTCCGGGACGCGTGCGACTTTTCCAGGAAGCCTCGTCATTGGGTCGTGGGAGCGGGCCTGAATGCGCGCTTCGGCGCCAGAGACGAGGGGAGAGAACCTATGACGGCGTTACAGGAAAACGAGAAGGCATCGGCTGGCGCGTGGGCATGCGGACCGGAGCTGCCAGGCAAGGCAGATGGGGCGCTCGAGCAGCCCACTCCGAAGCAGGCCGAGGTCCCCTGGTCAGAGCCAGAGGAGAAGGTCCCCGCAAGGGCCGCCGCGGTGGAGAGGACCCAGCTGCCCGAGGGAAGCGAGCAGACGGTGCTCGATCTCGGTCTGCTATCGTCCTCCATCCAAGCCGCCGCACCGCAGCCCACGAAGGTCTGCGAGCCTGCCGCTCCCCAAGAGCCAACGCCATCCGAGCAGCGCAAGAGAGCTGACGCGGCAGCAGTGGGCAGCACGATCATCGTGGCGCCAAACCTGCTGGCGGCCGAGGCCGGCGAGGCCAGTGCCTCGAGCCAGAAGAAAGCGACGGCCAGGGCTGCTGGCTCCGACATGGCGCTCGAGAAAGCCATCAAGGAGAGCGCGATCACGCGCACGCTTACCGGCCTGGGCGTCGTTGCGATCTTGGGAAGCGCCCTCTCGGCCTTGGCGCTCTGGCCGAGCCAGGTCGTCAAGACCGACCTCGGCAAGGAGCAGATCGAGTCCCAAGAAATCGCCACGGCCTTGCCGCCGCCTCCGACGGTCCACGCGCAGGTGCCGGAGCTCGCTCCGCTGCCCGCGCCCGCGCCCGCGCCGACGCCGCGAAAGGCCGGCCCGGTGAAGAAGAGGGCAGAGCCGGCGCTGGCCACAGCATCCGCCAGCGCGGGGCGCATCGCTCCGGCCGGAAAGGCGAGCACGGGTCCTGCCCCAGTCCCGGCGGCGAGCGCCAAGGCCAGCTCGACGCCGCCGCTGGCGGAGGTCGCGCAAGTTGCGCCGGAGGCGCCCTCCTTGGTGGTGGAGGTCCCCAAGGCGACGTATCGGCAGCCTCTTCAGGGAAAGGCCGGCCGGCTCGAGGTCGCCGTAGGCAACGGCCTCCAGTGCGTCGTGGGCTACCAGAGCGTGGACAAGGTGCTGCGCGGAGTCCTGAGCTGCGAGCCGTGGGCCTTGGTGACGGTCGACGGACAGACGCTGGGAAGGACTCCAGTGCCGATGCCGGACCTCGGGACGCGCGAGGTGCAGGTGGAGCTGAGCCGGCCGGACCGGCCAACCGCCACCCTGCTGTTGAGCGCTTCGGGGCTGAAGCAATAGGCTGACCGCCCCAAAGGGCGAGGGCGAAAACGAGAGGCTTCAGGACGGAGCATCGGAGCAGCAAGGAGACGGTCAAATGAAGACAGCACGGATTCACACCCTGGTGGCGCTGGCACTGGCGCTCAGTGGGATACCGGGGGCAGCATTGGCAGCCGTGCCCAGCGCAGCGCCGACGCTGGACCACGAGGCGCTCTCGAGCTTCCCCAAGGGGGAGGCGGTGATTCTCAAGGCGCGAATCCGGTCCCCGATTGGCAAGAAGATCTTCGCGCCGACGGCCTTCATACGGGTCGCGGGGATCGAGGGGTTCGCGCGGGTGGCGCTGGAGCCGGTCGCGGGAGTGCCGGACATGTTCACGGCGCTGCTGCCCGCCGGGCTCGCGCAGGGAGACTTCGAGTACTACCTCGAGGCATTCGACGAGGAGGGCAACGGGCCGACGCGGGTGGGAGCGCCCAAGGCGCCGCTGCGGGTCAAGGCCATCGCCTCGATGGCAACCGTTCCTCCTCCGCCACCGCCAGTGGTGGAGGGCGTCTCCGCGACGCCGGCCGGGGAGGCGACGAAGACAGCTGCGGGGCGGCCATGGCAGCGCCCGGTGGGGATCGGGCTGGCCGTGGGCGGTGCGGCGATCGTGGTAGGTGCGCTGGTCGCGGGCGGGGTGGCGCTGGAGAGGAAGTCCCGGATGCAATCGGCGAGCTCCAATGCCGACCACCAGGACGCGAAGGAACAGGCAGAGAGCGCCGCAAGGGTCTTCGACGTGGCGGGGCCGATAGGGTTGGTGGCGGCGGGAGTCGGGGCCGGTCTGCTCGTCTTTGGGCCCAAGCAGAGCGTGGGTGTGAGCATCGCGGCTGGGCGAGACGGTGCCGGTCTGGTGATGTCGGGGAGATTCTGATCTGAGGCCGAGGTGGTGGCGCCGGTTTCGGCAATCGATTCCGAGCCGCGCGCGTGAGCAAGCGGATCCCTTCAAGTCTTTCCATTTGAATCGGGAGCAAGAGATGGCAGGTCGAGCTGGAGCGGTGATGCGAGTCCTGCTGGTGGTCAGCCTGCTGATGCTCAGCGGCTGTGCGCAGGTCCTGGGCCTCGACGACATCCCCCCACCGTGCGAGGAGTGTGGCGACGCAGGCCAACCGGAGTGTCCCGAGAAGAATGCATGCTCGGAGGAGGGCGAGAGCTCCTGTAGCAGGGGATGGGTGCGTACATGCCAGGCCAGCTCGGACGGCTGTCTTGTGTGGAGCGTAGAGCAGACCTGCCCGAGTGGCTTCTGCGCCGACACCAGGCAGTGCGGGACGTGCCAGAGCGACTGCACGACTAAGGGAGCGACGGAGTGCAGCGAGGGGAAGATCAAGAGCTGCGCGGAAGATGCCGACGGATGCCTGAAGTGGAGCACGCCGCAGTCCTGCGGCAGCGGGGCGTGCCAGGGCGCGGTCTGCGAGAACTGCAGCAATGCCTGCGCGGCCGGCGCCACGGAGTGCGGGGAAGGGCAGAGCCGGGACTGCCAGCTGGACGGCCAGGGCTGCCTCGGGTGGAGCGAGTACACGAGCTGCGCGAGCGGGTTCTGCGCCAATGGGACGGCGTGCGGGACGTGCAACAACGAGTGCACGACGGCGGGGGCGACGGCGTGCTCCGGTGGCCAGGTGAGGGCGTGCGTGGCGGATGCTCGCGGGTGCCTGGGGTGGGGCACGGCGACGGCGTGCGAGGGCGGATTCTGCGAGTCGGCCACCTCGTGCGGGAGCTGTGAGAACGCGTGCGTGGTGGCGACGGCGACCGAG
>JACRCT010000309.1 GCA_016218885.1 Deltaproteobacteria bacterium
CGCTTTCGCGAGGACCTGTTGGCCCGAATCGACCTGATGGAGCTTCCCGGCCTGCGGGAGCGGGCGAAGGACGTGGCACCCAACCTCGACTACGAGCTCGATCGCCAGGCCCAGGACCCCGGGGAGGCGGTGGCCTTCAACCGCGAGGCCCGCGAGCGGTTCCTGGCCTGGTAGAGGAGATCCTGGGCGCCCGCGCGGCCCGACAGATGCCATCACCCTGTTGCAGTTCGACCATTCTTCGCTCTCCACCGCCCCCGAACTCCATGTCGGGAATGCTCGACTCCTTCAAAGCGAGCGCTGTTGCTTGGGGTCGGAATCCATGCTCGGCCCGCCGTTTCGCGCCTTGAAGGCGCTCCAGCCCTGCGGGGTGGCGGTCGCCCGGCCGAGGACCTGTCCACATAGGACTCAGGCGTCCTTCGAGGCGCCGACGGCCTGCTGGCGCTTGGCCCCCGGTCCGCCGGACGAGGCTCGCCCAGCCCGAGGCGCGGTGGTATCTGTCCGCAGTTCCTTTGAAAACAGGGGTCATGGCATGGAAGCGATCCAGCTGCAGAGCGTGGTCCCGGCACAAGGAGGCGCGGACATCGTGGCGCTGATCGGCAACACGCCGCTGCATCCCATCCGCTCCCTGTGCCCCAACCCCAACGTCCAGATCTTCGCCAAGCTCGAGCGGGGCAACCCCGGCGGCTCGGTCAAGGACCGCATCGCGCTCTGGATGATCAAGGAGGGCGAGCGCTCCGGCGGGCTCACCCGGGACAAGACCATCCTGGAGGCGACCAGCGGCAACACCGGCATCGGCCTGGCGATGATCGCCGCGGCGCGCGGCTACCGCATCATGCTCGCCATGAGCGAGGGCGTCTCCGTCGAGCGGCGCAAGATCCTCGCGGCCTACGGCGCCGAGTTCCTGCTCACCCCCGCGGCCAAGGGGACCGACGGGGCCATCGAGCGCGCCTACGAGCTCGCCAACGAGGAGCCGAACCGCTTCTTCCTGACCGACCAGTACAACAACGAGGCGAACCTCCTCGCCCACTACCACGGCACCGCCGAGGTGTTCTGGCGACAGACGGGTGGGCGCATCACGCACTTCGTGGCGACCATGGGCACCACGGGGACGCTGATGGGCTGCTCGCGCCGCTTCCGCGAGCTCAACCCGAAGATCCGCGTGGTGGGCGTCGAGCCCTACCTCGGGCACCGCCTGCAGGGCCTCAAGAACCTCAAGGAGGCCTACGTCCCGGGCATCTTCGACTCCTCGGCGCTGGACCGGAAGCTGAACATCGAGGACGAGGCGGCCTGGGAGATGACCCGCGCCCTGGCGCGCAAGGAGGGGCTCCTGGTGGGCATGAGCTCCGGCGCGGCCATGCACACCGCCTACGAGCTCGCCAAGCAGATCGAGTCCGGCATCATCGTGGCCCTCTTCCCGGACGGCGGGGAGCGCTACCTGTCGACGCCGCTGTTCCAGGTCAAGCAGACCGAGGCCGCTGCACGCCTGCACTTCTTCAACTCGCTGAGCCGCCAGCACGAGCCCTTCGAGCTCCGGGAAGGCGCCAAGGAGGTCACCATGTACTCCTGCGGCCCCACCGTGCACCGCCGGCCGCACCTGGGCGTGCTGCGCCGCATGCTCGTCGACGACGTCGTGCGCCGCTCGCTGGAGCTGGCTGGGCACCGGGTCAAGCACGTGGTGAGCATCACCGACGTCGACGACTTCACCATCCGCGAGTCGGAGCGCACCGGCGAGCCCCTCCAGGAGCTGTGCCGCCGCCACGAGGCCGAGTTCCACGACGATCTCAAGGCCATCGCGGTCAAGCCCGCCCAGGTCTATTGCCGCTCTTCGGAGTCGGTGGACTCGATGATCAAGCTGACCCGCGACCTGATGGAGCGCGGGTTCGCCTACGAGCAGTACCACTCGGTCTACTTCAACATCGGCCGCACCAAGAGCTACGGCGACCTGCTGGGCCGGCAGGGCCTGGGCGCGGCAGCGCGCGGAGCGACGCACGAGGAGGAGCGCTACGACGGGCTCGACCCCCGCGACTTCGTCCTCTTCCGCCGCTGCGACCTGGCAGAGATGCGCAAGGGCCTGTCCTTCAAGACCGAGTGGGGCAACGTGCGGCCCAGCTGGCACGTGGAGTGCGCGGCCATGGCCCGGGCCCACCTGGGAGATCAATTCGACATCCACACCGGGTCGGTGGAGCTGGTCTTCCCTCACCACGAGAACGAGCTGGCGCAGATGCGCGCCCTGACGGGCAAGCCCCAAGCCCGCTACTGGCTGCACTCCGAGCTCGTCTTCGTCGACGAGGAGAAGATGAGCTACGACGCGGCCACCTACCGCACCCTGGGCGACATGACCGAGCGGGGGTTCAGCTCGCGTGAAGTGCGGCTGTGCCTGCTACAGACCCACTACCGCCAACCCTTGCACCTGACCGACGAGAAGCTTGGTGCCGCCCGCCGGGCGCTGGAGGAGATCGACGCGGCCATGGCCGCCCTGGCCTCCGCGCCCGAGGGCAAGCCGCGCATCGGCGAGCTCGAGGGCTGGATCACCACGGCCAGGGACTCCTTCCGCAAGGCGCTCTACGACGACCTCAACGTCGCCGGCGGGCTCCTGGCGCTCTCGGGCCTGCTCGAGCAGGTGGTACGGCTGGCGAAGGAGGGGCGGCTGGGCAGAACGGATGCTGACGCGGTGGCCGCTGCGCTCGCCGAGATGGATGGC
>JACRCT010000310.1 GCA_016218885.1 Deltaproteobacteria bacterium
ACCCAGGCCCGGACCCGTGGCCTTGGTCGTTAAGAAGGGCTCGAAGACACGCTCCGCCAGCTCCGGTGGGATGCCGGGGCCGGTGTCGGCGACCTCGATGCGCGCCCGGGCGAGGCCCCCGCGCCGCTCTTCGTCGGCGCGCAGAGTGACGATCCCTCCGCGGGGCATGGCCTGCACCGCGTTCATCACCAGGTTGAGCAGGGCCTGGCGCAGCATGCGCGCGTCCACCGCCGGCTTGGGCAACGGCTCCTCGGCCTGCAAGTCGATGGTCACCCCGCTCGCGACCGCTGAGGGCGCGGCGGCCTCGGCCACCGATGCCAGCACCGCCCCGAGGGGCTCCGGCTGCAAGGCCGGCTCGCTGGGCCGGGCGAAGTCGAGCAAGTCGCCGACGATGCGGTTCAGCCGGTCGGCCTCCTCGCCGACGATGTCCAGCAGCATCGCCGCGTCGCCCTCGACCGTGAGCACCCGCCGCAGCGAGCGCAGCGAGTTGAAGATGACGCCCAGCGGGTTGCGCACCTCGTGGGCCACCACCGCCGACAGCTCGCCCAGAGCCGCCAGCCGCTCCCGCTTGACCAGCTCCTCCTGGGCCCGCGCCAGCTGGTCGTAGCTGCGCTTGAGGTCCTCGTAGAGCCGGGCGTTGGCGACCGCCACCGCGACCTGCCGGGCCACGACGGTGGCCCGCTCGATCTGCGCGTCGGTCCACTCGCGGGTACGGGTCGAGTCGCCGATGACCACCGCGCCGATCGCCTGGTCGCGCACGGTCAGGGGCAGGGCGAGGATGCTCCGGTGCCCATGGCGGTCGATGAGCGCCTGGCGCCGCATCCCGAGCCCCTGGGTGTCAGTGATGCGCACCGGGCAGCCGGTGAGCACCGCTTGAGCCGGGATGGAAGGCTCATCGAGGGAGATGCGCACGGTGCGGAAGTGCTCGGCCTCGCCCGGCACCGAGGTGGCCACGCCACGCAGGACGCGCCGACCGGGATCGAGCAGGAGGATCGAAGCTGCCGAGGCCTCGGTGATGCGCGCCAGGCTCTCGGCCGAGGCGTCGAGGATCTGGTGCAGGTCGAGCGAGCCGGTCACCACCCGACCGACCTCGAGAATGAGCCGGAAGTCCTCCACCCGGCGCCGCTCCTCCTCGAAGGAGCGGGCCTGCTCCAGCGCCGCGGTGATCTGCGCGGTCAGCGCCTCGAGCAGGCGGCCCTCCTCGGCGTCGAACGGGCGCGAGTCCCGGCGCGCGACCGTGAGGGTGCCCAGCACCCGCTCCTGGAGCACCAGGGGCGCCATCGCCGCGAAGCAGGTGCCCCCCATCCGCTCGCGCGCCTTGGGATTGGCCTCGAAGAAGGCCTCGTCCAGGAAGACGGTGCGTCGCTCCAGCACCGCCCGCCCGAGCAGGGTCGTCTTGTCACAGACGAGCTCATGGATGCTCTCTGCCGAATGCGGTACCTCACCCTGCAGGCCAGCGAGAGTCAGCTTTCCCTCCTCCAACACGTGGATGGCGCCCCCATCGACCGACAGCGCGCTCACCGCCTGAGCGAGGACACGCTGGACCAGGGTCTTCACCTCCAGGGTGCTGGTGCCGATCTGCGCCAGGTCGAAGAGGGTCGACATCAGCCGCAGCCGACGATTGGCGTCGGCATAGAGCCGGGCATTCTCGATCTGGATGGCCATCTGACCGGCCAGCAGCTCGGCCGAGGCCAGCTCCTCGTCGAGGAACGCGCGCTCCGACCTGGCCAGTGCCAACGCGCCCGCGAGGCGCCCCTTGATGTGCAACGGGACGACCGCGATCTGCCGCAGCCCGCGGCGGACCAGAGGCTCGCGGGCGGCGGGAGGCAGGTCCGCTTCGACCTGGATGGCCACCGGGCGAAGCTTGACGAAGGTCTGCGCCACCGACTCGATGTCGAGAGGAAAGCTCCGGAAGCGCTCGGCCACGGAGCGGGCATGCTCGGTGACGGCGGCCAGCTCGAGCCGCGAGCGCTTCTCGTCGAGCAGGTAGATGGCTTCCGCCTCGGAGCCGAGCGCGGAGGTCGTCACCTTGAGCAACCGGGCAAGCAGCCCTTCGAGGGTGCTCTCCGTTCCAGCCTCGGCGACCTCCTGGACCGCGGCCAGCTCCCGGTTGCGGCGCTCGAGATGCGCGATGAAGCCTGCCCCCTCCAACGCCGAGGCGACTTTCGAGGCGAACAGCCCGAGCGCAGCCGCGTCGGCGGACGTGAGGCGCGCCGACGCCGCCGCGAAGAAGCCCCACAGGTCGCCCTCGACGGTCAACGGGCAGACGACGCACTTGCCCGTCCCCTCGGCGATGAGCTGCTCCTTCAACAGAGCGACGTCGAGGTCCGGCTTCACGGCGAGGCAGAGGTCGAGCAGGAAGGGAATGGAGTCGTCGCTGAACACCACCCGGCGATCGCGCTCCACCTGGCTCAGGAGGCGGAGCCGGCGTGCCTCGAAGCCCATCCCCGTGAGCCGCCGCCCCAGCGCCTGGTCGAGCCAGGAGCCCAAAGCGCCGACGACGGACACCTGCTCGAACACCGTGCGCGAGCCGTCCCGGCGGGCGATGACCAGGTGTAGCCCGAGCGCGTTGAGGCCGGTGGCGGCGACCTGGAGGACGGACCCGATCGTACGCTCCCGCTGTACTCGCAGAGCGAGCTCCGCCAGGGCAGGCAGCAGCGTGGTGTCTCGAACCCTTCCCGTGACATCACGCACCGAGACCAGGACGCGCCGCTCGCCGAGATGACGAGGCTCGATCTCCAAGCGGACAAGCGTCCCGTCAGGCCGCCGCACCTCTCTCTCGTAGCGCGCCGGCAGGCCTGCGTCCTGGGCGAGGAGAGACGCATACCTCTGGCGAACGAGGTCGCGATCGGCCGGAGCGGTGACCTCGATGAAGGAGCGGCCCAGGACGTCCTTGTCCCGCAGGCCAAAGATGCGCAGGAACGCCTCGTTGACGAAGTCGATGCGCTCGTCGGTGGCGTGGAACACCCCCACCGTCAGGTCGCGCAGGATCGCAGACGGCCTCGGCCCCCCAGGCTTCCCTGGCTCAGACATCGCTGGCATTCCTTCTACCAGACCGGCGGGGGGCTGGCCCATCTTCCAGAGGCCGCTCTCCTCTGCTAGCGAGAGCCCTTGCGCTCACGCCGCCTCCGGTGCACCCTCGCGCCGCCCTAGCCCCCTCTGAAGGAGCCGGAAGATGACGACCTTGCAGCAGAAGCCCGAAGCCGACGCCATCCGAATTGGCCTTCTCGCAGGCCTGTTCTCGAAGCAGGACGCCATCAACTGGGCCGACCTGGTCATCGCCGACACCGACAAGCCCTGCTCCGAGGTTCTGGATCTCTCGATGGGCGATAGCCTGGACGGCTCCGCGATCGCCAGCCTGCTCTCGGCGGTCCCCGGGCAAGCCGATCTCGCCTTCACCAAGCAGCTCCTGCTCTCCCGGGTGCGCGCCCGGCTGGGAAAGGGCAAGGATCAGCTGGCGTCTGCCGTCGGAGCCCTCAACCAGCTGACCTCGCTGCTCTCCTTCACCGACGCGGAGAAGCAGGAGATCGCGAAGTTGGGCACGAGCGGTGACGAGGCCTTTGCGCAAGCCGAGAAGCTCCTCGCGGCTTACGCTGTCGCCCCGGAGCAGACTCGCCTCTCGCTGTAGGACTGGACTCCTCGAAGTCCGGGTTCAGCCCAGCCGTGGGTGGGGCGGCTTCCGCGCTGCCTTGGCGGTCTCGTGTCCGCCCACCGGCATCGCAGGGGCTTTCGCCGCTTCTCGACGACCAGAGTCGGGCTTCACCTCGGCCAGGAAACCCGATAGGCGCAGCCCCGTCGCGCCGCCCCTCAGCTTCGCGCGGCGGGGACCGATTCCCGTGGCTCAGCACAGACAGCTTGTCCCGCGAGCGCCTTGCACAGCGGACAGGCATGCGGCGCATGGATATCGCCGCGCCGGTGCACGTCGAGCAGGGCCCGCGACCCCTCTGCCAATCGACGGCGAACCTCGCGACGTCTGCCCTTCACCCGCTCGATCTGCAGGTTGTCGTAGGCGGTGGTCTGGTGGCGCATCCAGGCGATCAGCGCCGCCTCAGCCTTGCGATCGGTGGTGAGTCGGCGCGTCCGGGCGACGGTCCCGCTGCCCACCGGGGTCGCGTGGGCGGTGACCGCCTTGGCGAGCCGGACTCCCAGGTCCCCGAAGGCGGGAGCGAAGCGAAGGAACGCGAGCACCTCGGCCTCGAACTCTCCGACGAAGGCGGCCTGGGCTTTCTCCCGCCGCGTCTGGTCGGCCTCGCGTCGCCGGGCCCAGGCCGGGGTGGCGCGCTCCTCCTCCAGATCAGCGCGGGCCTTCTCGATGTGGCTCGCCGGCGCCCAGAGGCCCTTCGAGAACTTCTTCCTCCCTCGCTTCTCGATGACCGTCCACGTCGGCCCGGCCGCCTTCACTCGGCGGGTCAGGCCCGCATCGCCGGGAGGTAGAAGGGCCCATCCTTGGGGTGGGGTGAGGATCGAGCCGTCCTCGGCGCGCATGCGCCGCGCGTCAGGTGCCGGAGAGAGGATACGGGTCTTGTCCAAGGTGAGCTCCGAAAGAAGAACCAGGCAGACCTCTTACCATCGACCTTGAGCGTGACGAGAGCGCTTCATCCGGTCGACAGGCCAGGCACCACCTCACCGACGCCGCTCGGCGAATCACCGTGGAGGGCGAGGAGCTGACCCGCGCCGCGCGGCCGAGCTCCTCGACGACGGACTCGAGCGAAGGGGCCGCGACGGGTGAGGTAGCGGCCCCCGTCCTGCCCGGCCCCAGGACCGACGCCAACGCTACTCTTGCGCCAGCGCCGCCGCCGGTGCACCCTTCGCCGCCTCTTCCGCCATGAGCCTCGCCACCGTTAGCCAGCTCAGCCTCTCCTTCGGCGCCCGCGTGCTCCTCGACGAGGCGTGTTTCGCCGTCGGCGCCCATGACCGCATCGGACTGGTGGGCCCCAACGGGTCGGGCAAGTCCACCCTCCTCAAGATCCTCGCTGGCGCCCAGCAGGCGGACTCGGGCTCCATCACCTTCCGCAAGGGCGTCCGGGCGGGCTACCTGCCCCAGGACATCCTCGAGCTGCCGCCCGGCACCCTCATCGACTCGGTGCTCAGCGCCGTGCCGGACCGCGACCGCTTCATCGAGCGGGTCGACTCGCTCACCGCCGGCCTGACCGAGGCCCTGGACGACGAGGAGCGGCTCGATCTCTCGGCCCAGCTCGCCGACGCCCACGAGGCGCTGGCGGGCTTCGAGGAGCGCTACGGCCGCCACCGCGCAGAGCGCATCCTCGAAGGCTTGGGCTTCAGCAAGAATGACTTCGAGCGCCCGGTGGGCGAGCTCTCGGGCGGCTGGAAGATGCGCGGCGCGCTCGCCGGCCTGCTGCTCACCGGGCCCGATCTGCTGCTGCTCGACGAGCCGACCAACCACCTCGACCTGCCCTCGCTGCTCTGGTTCGACGACTTCCTCAAGCGCAGCGCCAAGGCCGTGATGCTCGTCAGCCACGACCGCGACTTCCTCAACCGGCAGATCGACCGCGTCCTCTCCTTCGAGGTCGAGGGCCTGCGCGGCTACTCGGGCAACTACGACGACTACAAGAAGCAGCGCGCCGCCGAGGAGGAGGAGCTGGAGGCGCGCGCCCGCCGCCAGGCAGAGGAGCGCGCCGAGGTCGAGGCCTTCATCGAGCGCTTCCGGGCCAAGGCCACCAAGGCCCGGCAGGTGCAGAGCCGGATCAGGATGCTGGAGCGGGAGGAGAAGATCGCCGTCCGCGAGGAGCGGGCCACCGTCCGCTTCAGCTTCCCGGAGGTCGCACGCTCCGGCCGCGAGGTGCTGACCCTCGAGGGCCTCGACAAGTCCTTCGACGAGAGGGTCGTCTACCAGGGCCTGTCCCAGTCAGTGATGCGCGGGGACCGGATCGCCATCGTCGGAGTCAACGGCGCCGGGAAGACCACGCTCCTCAAGCTGATCGCCGGTGAGCTTCGCCCCGACGCCGGCGA
>JACRCT010000311.1 GCA_016218885.1 Deltaproteobacteria bacterium
CCTACAGGGACAGCCGGAACTTCCGGAACGCCACTCCGGTCATCTGCAGCAACAGCCAGCCGTGGCGGAAGCGGTCGATCTTCGTGTCGCCGTAGGTCCGGGCACGGTAGCGCACCGGCACCTCGACCAGCGCCAGGGCGCAGCGCGCCGCCCCGAAGAGCAGGTCGAAGTCGCCGAAGGGGTCGAAGTCACCGAAGTAGGCCCGCCCCGCGGCGATGCGCTGGTAGTCCTCGCGGCGCAGCACCTTGGTCCCGCACAGCGTGTCCTTGACCGGCATCCCCCGCAGGTGGGTGAACGCCAGGCTGAAGAACTTGTTGCCCATCATGTTCAGCAGCCGCATCGCCCCCTTCTCCATGGGGTAGACCAGCCGCGTGCCGTTGACGAACTCGCCGTGCCCCTCGGCGATGGCCTCGTAGAACTTGGGGAGGTCCTCGGGGGGGACGGTCATGTCCGCGTCGAGGATGAAGAGCACCTCCCCGGTCGCGGCGGCGAAGCCCTTGCGCACGGCGTCGCCCTTGCCCCGCCCCTCTCCCTGGAGGATGAGCTTGCTGCCCGGCCGCCTGCGCAGCCGCTTGCGGATCTCCTCGACGGTCCCGTCCTCGGAGTTGCCGTCCACGAAGATCAGCTCGGTGCCGGCGCCCAGCTCGGGGGTGCGCGCAAACAGGTCGGCGACGTTGCCCCGCTCGTTGCGGCAGGGGACGACCACGCTGCAGGTCATCGGCTCGGCGCGGGCCTGGTGCTGCCAGGCGGGGCGGGCCACGAAGTACTCGACCAGCGCGAGGTGCTCGACGAGGGGTACGCGGGCCAGGAGGCGGTTGGCGAGCCGCGACAGCACCGGCACCTCCATGGGCACCAGCGTCGAAGCCCCGGAGCGCACCACCTCGAAGCCTGCGAGCTTGAGCAGGTTCTGGATGTCGGAGCGCGAGAGCCAGTTCTGCTCGGACTCGGACATCTTCAGGCCCAGCGCCGCGCCGAGCTGGAGAGCCGGCTCCCAAAGGAAGTTGTGGTAGGTCAGGAACAGCCGCGAGCGCGGCCCCATCACCTGGCGCAGCGAGCGCAACCCCGCCCATACGTCGTCGAGGAAGCCGATGACATCGGAGAGGACGACGAAGTCGAACTGCTCGTGGAGGTCGAGGGCCTGGGCATCGGCGACGCGGAACTGAAGCTCGGGGTGCTTCTGCCGGGCGAGCTCCACGTGCTTCGGGGAGAGGTCGACACCCACTCCGCGGCGCGGCTTGAGCGAGGCCAGCAGGTCGCCGGTCGAGCACCCGACCTCGAGCACGCTCGCCCCTTCAGGGATGAAGAAGCGGGCCAGCCTCTCGATCTGCGCATGGTAGTAGCGATTGCGCGCGCGGAACTCGTCCCGCCGGCCGGCGAGCTCGTCCATCTCCAGGGCACGCTTCTCGCGGCGCTCGCGCTCGGAGCGCGCGAACACCGTCTCCTTCGGCTTGGGGCAGGGGCGCTTGGCTTTCGGCATCGCGGGCGCACACTAGCACAGCGGCCCGCAGGTTCACCGCCGGCGAAGCTCGAGGACGCTGACGGAGGCCCGCGAAGGCCCCCGCGCAGATCGCGGCCCCGCCTTGGCGAGCCCCCTTTAGAAGTTGAGAGTGTGCCCGAGCACGCCGTGGGCGGCCTCGCCCATCGCCTCGGAGAGGGTCGGATGGGCGTGGATGGACTGCGCGATCTCCTCCGCGGTGGTCTCCAGGGTCAGCGCGGTGCACGCCTCGGCGATGAGCTCGGTGGCGTGCGGCCCCACGATGTGCACGCCGAGGACTTCGCCGTACTTCGCGTCGGCGACGATCTTCACGAAGCCCTCGTTCTCGCCGGAGATGGTGGCCTTGCCGATGGCGGCGAAGGGCATGGTGCCCACCTTCACGTCATGCCCGCGCTCCCGAGCCTTCTTCTCGGTGAGGCCGACCGAGGCGACCTCAGGAGCGGTGTAGGTCGCACTGGGGGCGTGGTCGTAGTTGATGGGCGTCGGGTTCTTTCCGGCGATGGCGTCGGCGGCCACCACGCCCTCGTGCGAGGCGACGTGCGCCAGGGCGAGCGTGGGGATGAGGTCCCCGATGGCCCAGATGTTCTCGACGTTGGTGCGCATCAGCGAGTCGGCGAGAACGAAGCCGCGCTCGGTCTTCACCCCCGCCGTCTCCAGGCCCAGGTTCTCGATGACCGGCTTGCGCCCCACCGCCACCAGCAGGGCCTCGGCGTCGAGGGTCTCGGTCTTCTCCCCTTCGGCCACGGCCAGCCGCACCCCGGTGTCGGTGGTCTCGACCTTCTGCACCTTCGCCCCCAGGCGGAACTCGATCTTGCGGCGCTTGTAGGCCTTCTCGATCTCCTTGGAGACGTCCTCGTCCTCGAGCGGCAACAGGTGCGGCATCATCTCCACGAGGGTCACCTGCGCCCCGAAGGAGCGGAAGATAGAGGCGAACTCCATGCCCACCGCCCCCGCGCCGAGCACGACCAGGCTCTTGGGAACTCGGGTCAGGTCGAGGATCGAGTCGCTGGTGAGGATGCGCTGGTGATCAGGCGTGGCGAAGGGGAGGTTCTTCACCTCGCTGCCGGTGGCGAGGATGACGTGCCGGGCCTGCAGGGTCTGACGGGTCTCGCCCTCGACCTCCACCACGCCCTTGCCCGCCAGCCGCCCATGCCCCTTGAAGACCGTCACTCCGTACTTCTTCATCAGCCCCGCCACTCCCGCAGTGAGCTTGGCGACCACACGCTCCTTGCGCTTGATCGCCTTCTCCATGTCCAGAGTGAAGCCTGCGACGTCCACCCCGAAGTCGCCGGCCTTGGCGAAGCTGTCGAGCAGCGATGCGGTGTGCAGCAGCGACTTGGTCGGGATACAGCCGCGCAGCAGGCAGGTGCCACCCAGCTTCTTGTCGCGCTCGATCAG
>JACRCT010000312.1 GCA_016218885.1 Deltaproteobacteria bacterium
GGACTCCTTCGAGGGTTCCCGGCCGGGTCGTTCGCCTCTGCTCGGTGAGGAATTCGAGAGCAGCGTGCTCGAGAGCTCGAGGGGCAAGGCCAGGCTGGTCACGGTACGCGATGGCGACCCGGCCAAAGGCACGTGCATCACCATCCATGGCGTCCATGGCAGCCCCGAGGACATGCGCCCGCTGACCGACAAGGGGCTGAGGACGGGCGGCAGCGTCATGACGCTGGCCTACGACGACGCTTACGGCCACGTTCCGGAGACATGCCAGGCCCTCGCACAGCAGCTCGGCGCCTGGATGGACAAGCACCCGGGAGAGAGGCTGACCCTCGAAGCCCACAGCCTCGGGACTCGCGTCACGCTCGGTGCGCTCAAGGAGCTGCAGGACCAGGGGCGGCTTCAGGGCAACGAGATCTCGCTCAACCTTGTCGCTCCGCCGCTGGCGGGCCTGGAAGTGGCCAACGGCGCCGCGTATGCGCCTGACTTCATCGCCAGGCTCATCCCTGGAGCCGTGCCGGGCAAGGACATGGGGACGCGCTCGGAGTTCCAGCAGATGATCAACAACCTGACGCTTCCCGCCAACGTCTCGACGAAGATCTTCGTGGGCGGCAAGGACGAGGTCGTCGATTCGTGCACCGACGAATTCGAACGGATAGCCAACCGCCTTCACGCCACCGTCATCCACGTTCCGAAGGCGGACCACGTCTCCATCATCGCCGAGGCGGCGGAGTACTGAGCTGACCCC
This sequence comes from Deltaproteobacteria bacterium, assembly GCA_016218885.1. Lineage (GTDB taxonomy): Bacteria > Myxococcota > Myxococcia > Myxococcales > UBA5297 > JACRCT01. The sequence goes on from JACRCT010000312.1 coordinate 743, forward strand.
TCGTGGGCTGGCGCCGCCGGCCGCGACACGCGAGCCGAGTCGGCGACGTGCCGAGGGACAGTCTGTTTTCGATGGCGGGGATGTAGAAGGAAGCGCACGGCTCCCAGGTGAAGCAGGGCGCTGCGCACTGCTGCGCCGCCCCCCGAGGGCTACGGGGTGGATCTGGCGAGCGAGCCCTAGAAGAACACCCTCTTCCTCTCCTTCAGCCCCTTGTTGAGCATCGCCTGGATCGTGGCCTTGACCTCGCGCACCTTGTGCTCGAGCTCGGCGTCCTCGTCGTGGGGGCTGCCCTCGAAGCGCAGCGGCTCGCCGAAGCGGAGATGGTAGCGCGACGGGAGAGGGATGGGCAGCAGCGTGGGAGTGATGGGGAATGACGGGAACCCGAGCAAGCGGGCGAGGGGCTTGAGGTCGAAGAGCTTGGGGGCCTGCTCCTCGCCGCCCACCACCGAGACCGGGACGATGGGCGTGTCGGTCTCGAGAGCCATGCGCATGAAGCCCAGCCCGAAATCGGCCAGCTGGTAGCGATCCCGCCAGTGCTTGTTGATGCCCCTCTGGCCCTCGGGGAAGACGAGGATCGCCTCCCCCGCCTCCAGCAGCCTCTTGCAGTTCTCGGGCGTGCCGACGACCTGGCCCATGCGCGCCATGAAGATCGAAACGAAGGGCAGCGTGGGCATCCACTTCTCGACCATCGAGCGGACGGGCCGGGGCGGATCGGCCTCGACGAGCACCGCCATGCCGATCATCGCCGCGTCGAAGGGCAGCTGGCCGGAGTGATTGGACACCAGCAGCACCCGGCCCCGGGGGATGTTCTCCAACCCCTGGGTGTCCACCCGGAAGTAGTGCTTGTAGAGCCAGACGAAGGGGGCGATCCCCGAGAAGGCGAAGTCCATCGAGTAGCCGAACGGGTCCAGCCCGAACTCGTTCTGCTTGGCGCGCGCCGCCGCGACCTTCTGCGGCAGGTCCTCGGGGACCATGCGCATCGTCCAGGCCTTGAGCGCCTCCTTGAGCTTGTCCGCTGCCGACTCGAGCATGTGCCAATCCGAAGGCTGCAGGCTGCAGACCCCAGGCTTCGGGTCAAGCAGTACCTGGAGTCTGAAGCCTGGAGCCTGAAGTCTCTACTTCCGCGACTTCCACATCCTGCCGATCCAGGCCTCGATGTCCTTGGCCTTCCGGGGGATCTTCGAGGACAGGACGAGGCAGCCCTTCTTGGTGACCACCACGTCCTCCTCGACCCGGATGCCGATGCCGCGATAACGGGCAGGCACGGTGAGGTCGTCCAACTGGAAATAGAGGCCGGGCTCGATGGTGAGCGCCATGCCGGGCTCGAGCTTGCCCTCGCGGTAGGGGGCGGCCGAGGCGTCGTGCACGTCGATGCCCAGCATGTGCGAGGTGTTGTGCAGGGTGTAGCGCTTGAAGGTCTGCTGATCGTCGCGCAGCGCCTGTTCGGCCGGGACCTTGAGGATGCCCAGCCGCTCCAGGCCAAAGGCGATGACCTTCATGGCGGCGCGGTGAGGGGCCATGAAATCGGCGCCCGGCTTGACCGCGGCGATGGCGGCGTCCTGCGCGTCGGTGATGAGGTCGTAGATCGCCTTCTGGTCCTTGGAGAACCGGCCGCTGACGGGCACGGTGCGGGTGATGTCCCCGGCGTACAGCGAGTCGCTCTCGACGCCGGCATCGACGAGCACCAGGTCGCCCTTCACCAGCGCCCCGTCGTTGCGGGTCCAGTGCAGCACGGTGGCGTGGGGGCCGTTGGCGATGATGGTGGCGAAGGAGACGCCGGTGCCCTCGCGGCGCGCGTGGGAATCGAAGGCCACCTCGAGCTCGCGCTCGGTCTTGGCGGTCTTGAGCTCGCGCAGCACCGCCTCGTGGGCGCGCTGCGTCGCGTCCACCGCCTTCTGCAGCTCGACGACCTCGCTCGCCTCCTTGATCAGGCGCATCTTGGCCAGAGCCAGGCAGAGCGCCGAGTCCTTCTCCTGCTCGCCGGGGAGCGTCCCGTCGACCGCCGGCGAGAGCCCGCGCACGACGCGGAACGGCTTGGAGCCCTTGCCGACGCCCTTGAGATACTCGGGCAGCTCGGGGAGCCCCAGCGCGCGGTCCACGCCGTAGCGGTTCTTCGTCCCCTCGAGACCCAGGCGGGCGCCGACCCAGAGCGCGCCGCGGGCGCGATCGGTGAAGAACGCGGGGGTGCTGCGGTCGACCTCCGGCTCGGCGAAGAGGATCTCCTCGTGTCCGCCGCCGTTGGCCCTTGGCGCCAGCACGAGGACGCAGTCGGCCTCGAGGTTGCCAGTCAGGTAGTAGAAGTCCGAGCCAGGGCGGAACTTGTAGTGGGTGTCGTTGGCGCGCACCTTCTCGTGGCCGGTGGGGATCACCAGGCACTCCCCGGGGAACAGCTTGGAGAGCGCCTTGCGCCGCGCGGCGAAGCGGGCGAGCCCCTGGACCTTCGGCGCCGCCTTCCTCGACGGCTGCTTCCAGCCGCCCATCATGAAGTCGATGAGCGCCTGGGGCGGCTGCGTGTCGTGGCTCGCCTTGGCAGGTACCTCGCTCTTCGGGGTCGCCTTCTCGTTCACCTTCAACATGGTCCCTCCTGTCGGGGCGCCTGGGCGCGGATAGAAAAATAGGCGGCAAGCCTAACGGATGCGCCGGGCGACGGCGAGGGATCGTGCCTGTCCGGGGGAAGGGATGTCTTCGAAGGGCGGCCTTCTCTTCCCGGGGACGCAGGCGTCTCGGCTGGGGAATCCAGGTCCTGACCTGCTCTTCAGGGCTTCGCAGGCGGGACGCCCGCGCCCCCAGGAGACAAGGTCCGCAGCGTGCGCAGCACCGCCTCGAGCTCGGGAGGCAGCGGCGCCTGGGCCTCGACGCGACGTCCGTCGACGGGATGGGGGAAGGCCAACCGCGCCGCGTGCAGAAACTGGCGGGTCAGGCCCTCGGCCGCGGGGCCGCCGTAGAGCGTGTCGCCGGCCACCGGCGCTCCGACCGCGGCGAGGTGGATGCGGATCTGGTGCATGACCCCGGTGGGGATCTCCGCCTCGACGAGCGCGTAGTCGCCCAGGCGCTCGAGCACCTTGTAGCGCGTGACGGCCGGGCGGGCCTTGAGCCGCTCGGCGTCTTCGGGCAGAGCGCAGGCCACCATCTTGCGCGGGTTCCTCGGGTGGTGCGCGATGGGGATGTCGATCTCCCCGCCTTCGCCAGGCGCCCCGCCCACCAGCGCCAGGTAGCGCTTCTCCACGATGCGTTTCGAGAACGCGGCGCGCAGCGCCTTCCAGGCTTCGGGGCTGCGCGCGGCGACCATCGCACCCGAGGTCTCGACGTCGAGCCGGTGGGCGAGCCCGCACTCGCGCGGGTCATCGCTGGCGGTCGCGCACTCGGGGAAGCGGGCGATCAGGGCGTTGCCAAGCGTCCCCTTCTCGCTCTCCTCGAGCGGGTGGGCTGGCATGCCCGCAGGCTTGTCCAGCACCAGGACCGCCGGGTCCTCGACGAGCACCGACAGCGCCAGCTCTGGCTGCGGGACGACGGCGGCCGCGGCCCCGCTCGACGCCTCAGCGACGATCTCGCTGCCCGGCAGGACCTTGTCACCCTTGCGGGCTCGCTTGCCATCGACACGGACCGCTCCGGCCTCGAAGGCCTCGGTCACCCGGCGCCGCGACAGGCCCAGCACGTCGGCGAGATAGCGATCGAGCCGCGCGGGGGCGGCATCTGCAGGGACGCGGTAGACGATTCGCATGGGCAGCCTCAGAACCTCTTCTGCTTCTTTCAGCCGTTCGCGACGCTGCCGACTGACGCGCTCTGCCTGGAGGAAATCAGGCGGGCGAAGCTACCACGGCCCAGCTCACGCGAAGCATCGAAGGCTTGAGGAGAGAGCGTCCTCGCGATTCTTACCGGTGCTCGTCGACAGCCCCTGACCGAGGTCAGAGCGACCCCAGCATGCCCGTTTCGACCTGTTCGCGCGTTTCTATGGGGTTGTAATTGCTGGTGATTTGAAGCTGGCACAGCAGATGAAACCACCTGCCGCACCACGGGAGGTGCTCATGCAATGGCTCCGCGTACTTGGCGGTTTGGCGGCGTTGGCAGGCTTTGCGGCGCTGCTGCTGGCCATGTTTCCAGCCAAGCCAATAGGCCGGACGCCGAGTCAGCCCTATTCGTGGAGCGCCACCCAAGTCGGCTTCCCCAGCGACCGGCTGGCCATCGAGGACCCGACGATACCCGCCGCGGTTGAAGCAGAGCCCGAGCCTGCGCCCCAGCCCCAGCCCCTGGCAAAGGCTTCACGGCCCACCTCCACGCGAATGGGCAGCGCCCGGCGCGCGCCGGCGACTGCGGCCGAGCCGAGGTCCGCGCCCTCGCCATCGTCCTCCGAAGCAGCCATGGATCCCGAGCAGGCGGTTCGCGGGGCGCTGAGGCTGGCCCAGCCCGCGTTCGAGCTCTGCTACCAGGCCGCACTGAAGGCGAACCAGCGGGTGCGGGGTCGCATCGTGGTCGAGCTGAGCGTGCGCGTGAGCGGCGAGGTCCATGAGGCCAAGGTCGTTGAGAGCACGGTGCGTGACGACCGGGTGATGGCGTGCATCGCGCGCCGGCTCAAGTCGATGCGGCTGCCTCCTCTCGAGGAGGCGATCGACGTGACCGTTCCGCTCTCGCTGGTTCCCCGCGCGGGCTGATGGGGGCCGGCGGGGCTCGGCCCCCACGAGAAGCCCGATGCAGACGCGAGCCGCCCCCCGAGCGTGCGAGTGGCGTGCGGCTTGCCCCACCGCGCGGCGGCCCCCAGTTTCCCTCGGGGGACTTCCATGAGCTTCGCGCTGCTGACGCTGGTGGCCATGCTGGGAGTTGGTGGGGCGCAGGAGCGAGTGTACGTCCCCGAGGGCTGGTACCAGCTGGAGGACGGCTACGGCGAGACCGAAGATGGGATGGCGCTCGTCATCATCCTGGACGAACCATCCGCAGGCGTCGTCGAGGCCCAGTATCCGCCGGCGCTACCCACTCAGCCCCCGATCGACCTGTCCGAGGAGGTCGCCCGGTTCCAGCAACGCGACTGCGAGGAGGTCCGAGGTCGCTATCTCGAACGCATCCTCGAGTTGCACGGGGTGGATACCTTCTCGCTGGATCCCCGGGCCCTGGCTGCCTGGACGCACCAACGCCCTCCACCAAGCTGCGGCTACTTCCTCAACGGATCTCTTGGGGATCCCGCCCTCGCGCCGCTCTGGGGCGAGCCGCCGGTGCCACCCGGGCCGCTGTCCTTCGACCTGGAGCTCCAGACCCTGGCAAGGGACCTTCTCTATTGCCAGCAACCGAGCCCCGCCCCGGCGCAGTGACGACCGTCCGCGTGCCGAGTCCCGCGCCTCGAAAAGAGGCATGCGCGTCTTGAGGACACGGCCTTCGCCTTCGTGAAGCAGGCCCCAACGCCCAGCGCTCCTGCTCGTAACGGCGCAGGGGATGCCGGCGAATTGCCGA